>JBBSKH010000066.1:0-20444 GCA_038256495.1 Chitinophagales bacterium | reverse complement strand
TTCGATGAAGAAAACAACAATATCGGCTGGGTAACAGGATGGATTGAAGAAAACCGGCACGTTTATTTCTTTGTCACGCTGATTAAAGCCCCGGCTGAAGAAATCGATATGCGTTCGGTAAGACTAAACATCACTAAAGACATCCTGAAGGACCTTGGTTTCCTTGAAGGTAAAAAGTAAACGTTTATTGATTTTTTAACAACCGGCGTTCGCCTAATCCTTTAATTTACACCCTGGCATATGCCCGAATTTCAAAATACATATTTGCTTTTTTTGCTGGCACTGGTGCCGCTTGCCTGGCTGCTGTATCTTTTTGCACGCAACCGTAAAAAGAAAAATCTTCAAAAACTGGGCGATCCCGAACTGGTAGCACAGTTGCTGGAGCCGTACAACAAACAATCTTTTCCTAAAAAATTTATTTACATAGCTGCAGCCCTGCTCGTTTTAATATTGGCAATTGCCAATTTAAGGCTCCCCACGGGCAGCCAGAAAGTTGACCGCACAGGCATAGATGTAATGATTGCCATGGATGTAAGCAAAAGCATGCTGGCAAAGGATATTCAGCCAAATCGGCTGGAAAGAGCCAAGCAATTGCTGAGCAGGCTAATTGACCGGCTGGGTAACAACAGGGTGGGCATTGTGATTTTTGCAGGTAAAGCTTACCTGCAAATGCCGCTGACCGGCGACCTTGCCGCCGCAAAAATGTATCTCTCCAGCGCCAGCACAGCAAGCGTGCCTACGCAGGGCACCGTAATAGCAGATGCCCTTAAGATGTGCTATGCCTCCTTTAACAACAAAGAAAAAAAATACAAAGCGGTTATCCTTATCAGTGATGGGGAAGACCATGACGAAGCTGCCGTAAAAACCGCCCAGCAAATGGCGCAGGAAGGCGTAAGCATTTACACCGTTGGCATTGGCTCACCGGGAGGCGCTCCTATACCAGACGAAGCAACCGGGCAATTTAAAACAGATGAAGCCGGCAACACCGTTATTTCAAGATTAAACGAAGACGAACTGAAAGCCATTGCTACAAAAGGAAATGGTGCCTACCAGCTTTTCACTAATACAGAAACGGTGGTAAATAACCTGGAAGCGCAACTGGCCAGCATGGATCAAAGTACTGTTAAAGACGACTCTTTGGTTAATTATCAAAGTTTTTACCAGTTGTTCCTTGCACTGGCACTATTGCTGTTGCTGTTAGAATTATTTGTATCTGAAATGAAAAACAATAAAAGAAAACGTTTAAAGATTGCCGCTACAATGCTGGCGATGACCATTGCGCTGCCTGGCATGGCGCAGGGTCCCAAAACTATTATCAAGGAAGGCAATGACGCATATAAGAACAGTAATTACCCCTCCGCTATTGGTTCTTACGAAAAGGTATTGCAAAATTCCCCGGAAAATGCCACAGCCCAATACAACCTTGGTAATGCCTTGTACAGGAACAAGCAAACAGATGAAGCCGTTGCAGCCTATGACAAAGCAGTAAACCAACTTAGCGACCCGGTAGAAAAGAGCAATGCCTACCACAACAAAGGAGTGGTATTACAGAATAATAAAAAAATCCCGGAGTGTATTGAGGCTTACAAAGAAGCATTGAGGCTTGATCCCAACAACGAGGATGCCCGCCAGAATCTTCAAAAGGCACTTCAGCAACAAAAGGAGCAGGAGCAAAAAGACAAGCAGGATAAAAAAGATAAGAAAGACGAAAAGCCAGATGATAAAAAGAATAAGGACGAACAGCCAAAGCCCCAACAGAGTAAGCTTACTAAAAATGATGCGGAAGAAAAACTAAAGGCATTAATGCAGAAAGAAAAAAACCTGCAGGATAAATTACGGAAAGTAAATGCCGCCAGCCCTGATAAACCGGAGAAGGATTGGTAACCTATTGTTCACCGGCATTTAACTTAATATGCACGCTGGCTTAAACAGGTTGCATTCCAAATTGTCGCTCCTGATTTCGGTCAGTGAGGACACCGTCCGAGGCTGTGCCGTGGTTTGTGACCCCACAAACCACTTGCTGTTGCGACATTTTGAAATGCACCCCTTAAACATAACCCATATTATATTGTTATTTTTACACTATGCAATTTTATACCGCATCACTTACAACATATAAACGACTAACAACCAGGGAAGTTAAAATTGGCAACCTGTTATTGGGCGGCAATAATCCCATCAGGGTGCAAACAATGACTACTACCGATACGATGGATACCGAAGCCACGGTGGCCCAGTGTATTCGTTGTATAGAAGCAGGTGCAGAACTGGTACGTATTACAGCGCCAAGCAAAAATGAAGCAGAGAATCTTAAAAATATCAAAGAAGCGCTCGTAGCAAAAGGATACGACACGCCGCTGATAGCAGACATTCATTTTACGCCTAATGCCGCTGAAATTGCGGCAAGGATCATAGAAAAAGTTAGGGTGAACCCAGGCAACTATGTAGATAAAAAGAAATTTGAACAGATCGAATATAGTGACCTGGAATATGCTGAAGAAATAGAACGCATCAGGCAAAGGTTTACGCCACTGGTTACAATTTGTAAAGAACATGGCACTGCCATGCGCATTGGCACCAACCATGGCAGCCTGAGCGACCGCATCATGAGCCGCTACGGCGATACTGCCATCGGCATGGTAGAAAGTGCCATGGAATTTCTCCGCATTGCCCGTGATGAAGATTATCACCAGATCATCCTGAGTATGAAAAGCAGCAACCCTTTGGTGATGGTGCAGGCGTATCGTTTATTGATTGCACATATGCAAGCCGAGTTTGGCGAATGCTATCCACTACACCTTGGCGTTACGGAAGCCGGCGATGGCGAAGATGGCAGAATCAAATCTGCAATTGGAATAGGCGCACTTTTGGAAGACGGCATTGGCGATACCATAAGGGTAAGCCTTACCGAAGATCCTGAATTTGAAATACCCGTTTGCAAAGACCTGGTGGCCCGCTACCAGCAAGGAGTAGCCGCTGATGAAATATTAACAGAAGATGAAACTGCAGAACCAGCAATTGATAAACTTCCTTACTCACCTTTTGAATACAGGAAAAGAAACAGCAAAGAGATCCTTCACATTGGTGGCAAACATGTGCCGGTGGTGATAGCAGATTTTATGCAACAGGAAGATATTACTCCGAACAGCCTTCAATCCATTGGTTATACCTATAACGAGGCCACAGATAAATGGAATATTGCTGATGCCGCCGCGGATATTATTTACACCGCAGGCAAGACAATCTCCTTCAACCTGCCCGGCACTTTAAGTATCATGTGCGATCATTCATATTGGCTCACACAAAAAGATAATGAAAAGTACTTCCCGCTTTTCCAGGGCAAAGCATACCTTGAAACAACGGATAAACATCCGCGGTTGAATTTTATTGCACTTGATGCTGCGGCGGAAAATGATATTTTACTGGCTTCCTTAAAAGACGATGATACGGCTGTATTGTGTATGTATTCATATGCAAAAAACAGCATGCAGGTAATGCGTTCTTTAATAACCCGTTTAATGAACGAGGGCATCGACTGCCCTGTAATTATTGCCGTAGAAAGCATGCACAGTTCCATTGACGAACAGCTTATTCATTTTAGCATTAACGCCGGTGCTTTGTTCTTAGATGGTATGGGCGATGGTATCTGGCTGATGAACGATCCTGCTTTGCTGAAGAACACAACTGTTAGCGGCCGAACTTATCTTTCCGCCGGCAACAACCACCAGTTCTTAAATAATACTTCTTTTTCAATTTTACAGGCAGTACGTACCCGCATCTCTAAAACAGAATATATTAGTTGCCCGAGCTGTGGCAGAACTTTGTTTGACCTGCAGGAAACCACCGCCAAAATAAGAAAAGTAACCAACCATTTAAAAGGCCTGAAGATTGCCATCATGGGTTGTATTGTAAACGGCCCGGGCGAAATGGCCGATGCAGATTTTGGCTACGTGGGCAGCGGACCCGGAAAAATTACTCTGTACCGCGGTAAAGAAGTGATGAAGAAAAATATCAACAGCGAAATAGCCGTTGATGAACTCATCAACCTGCTAAAAGAAAATGAAGTGTGGATAGAGCCAGCCTGATTTCTTTGTAATACCAGTACCAACAACATGGCAGATGAATCCCGGTAATCTAATTTTTTCATATCCCCGGGTTTAATGGCACGGTAATTTTTACCGGTTGCACACCCATTGTAAGCAATAGCATGATATTAATTGTAGTTGAAAATACCCTACTAATAGTCTGAAACCTTGAATTAATGTGATTAGCAATGGCATGCTGTGGCCTGAAGGCCTGTAACAAACGGTTTAAAAATTATTATCCAATTTTAAGGTATAATGGCGGAGGCTTTTCGAAGATTTGTGTACAAGCTAAAGAATAAAAGGAGGCTTACTTATCCTAAAGATAAAAAGCAGGAAAAACCTACGCTCAACAACTACTTTTTTCAATACGCAAAAGTGGTATTTTTATGAACCTTTACATTTGCAGTTCGTTTAGTTAACAAATCGCTTAAATAAATCATTACAATATACATGCGTACAAATTTTTTGGTTATAGGATCTGGTATTGCCGGTCTTACCTATGCACTTAAAGTGGCTCAGGAATGTCCCGATAAAAAAGTAACCATCATTACTAAAACGCAAAGTGATGAAACCAATACCAAATATGCCCAGGGTGGCGTGGCGGCCGTGATGGATTTTGATCAGGATAGCTTTGCCAAGCATATTGAAGACACATTAATAGCTGGTGACGGTTTATGCAGCAGAGAGGTAGTAGAGTTCGTAGTAAGGGAAGGCGTAGAGCGCATTAATGAACTGATTGATTGGGGAGCAAAGTTTGATAAAGATCCCGCCGGTGATTACAAACTGGGAAAAGAAGGTGGCCATAGCGAAAGCCGCATACTGCACCATAAAGATGTAACCGGCCAGGAAATGGAGCGTGCCCTATTGCACGCCATTAGCCTGCATAAAAATATTGAAATCATCAGTCATTGTTTTGTGGTGGACGTTATTACACAACATCACCTTGGTTACCTGGTTACCAAATCAACACCGGATATAGAATGCTTTGGCGTGTATGTGATGGACCTGGGTACTAAAAAAACAGAAAAAATTATTGCTGATATTACCATGCTTGCTGCGGGCGGTAACGGGCAGGTGTACCGCAGTACCACAAATCCACTTATTGCTACCGGCGATGGAGTGGCAATGGTTTACCGGGCCAAGGGCAGGATTGAGAATATGGAATTCATACAATTTCACCCAACGGCATTATATGAACCTGGCGTGAGGGGGCAGTCATTCTTAATAACCGAAGCTGTTCGTGGTGATGGTGGCATATTGCGCAACACCTTGGGCGAAGCCTTTATGGAAAAATATGATGAACGCCTGGACCTTGCACCAAGAGACATTGTAGCAAGAGCAATTGATAGTGAAATGAAAATTAATGGTACTGAGCATGTGTACCTCGATTGCACGCAAATGGACCAGTCAAAGTTTATGGATCATTTTCCCAACATTTATGCAAAATGCCGCAGCATAGGAATTGATATAGCAAAAGATATGATCCCCGTATCGCCGGCGGCACATTACAGTTGTGGCGGTGTTAAGACCGATGAAATGGGTCGCACCTCTATTCATAACCTATATGCCGCAGGCGAATGTGCCAGCACCGGGTTACATGGCGCCAACAGGCTGGCAAGCAATTCCCTGCTGGAAGCAATGGTTTTTGCTCACCGGGCTTATTTAGACGCAGTACAGAAAATCAATTTACCTACTAGCTTTACAAAGTCCGGCATTGAACTGTTTCCCGCATGGAACACCGCCGGCACCAGTGCACCCGCCGAAATGATTCTCATCACCCAAAGCCTGAAAGAATTAAAATTGATCATGAGCGATTATGTGGGTATTGTAAGAAATAACGCCCGTTTAAAAAGGGCCAACCGCCGGTTAGATCTCCTGCATGAAGAAACAGAGCAGTTGTATCAACGTACAGTACTTTCCCCACAATTGTGCGAACTAAGGAATATGATCACGGTTGCCTATCTCATTGTAAAAAGCGCTGAACTGAGAAAGGAAAGCAGGGGACTTCATTATAATACTGACTACCCTACCAGGAGTGCTATTTTACAGAACACCATCCTGTAACTAGCGACGTCAGCTATTTTTACAGTAGGTGCCAGCCAGCTCCAAAAATGCATAGTACCTTTACGCACTTAAATAACAGCATGTATTATCTTATTTACGGCACACTTTACCTCCTTTCCCTACTGCCATTTTTTATTTTGTACCGCATCAGCGATGGGATCTATGTTATTTTGTACTACATAGCAGGTTATCGCAAAAAAGTGGTAATGGCTAACCTTGATATTGCATTTCCCGAAAAAACCACAGCAGAAAAAATCCGTATTGCCAAACAATTTTATAAAAACCTGATTGATACTTTTATTGAAACCATCAAGCTTTTCAGCATGTCGCAAAAATCGCTTCAGAAACGAGCGGTTATAGATCTTACAGAAATTGAAAAACTCATCGCCAAAGGCAAGAACATACAAATGCACAGCGGCCACCAGATGAACTGGGAATTTGGCCACCAGGCCGTAGCCTATAATATGCCATTGCCATGGATCAGCGTTTACATGAGCATTAATAACAAAGCGCTGGATCGTATTTTCTTAAAAATCCGAAACAAAGGGAATGCTTTGCTCTTATCTGCTAAAAGTTTTACCGGCCATGCACACCAGGCATTTAAAGAACAATATGCTATAGGTCTAATTGCCGACCAAAACCCCGGCGTTATTGGTAAAGGTTACTGGCTCAATTTTTTTGGCAAGCCGGTGCCATTTACATCGGGGCCTGATAAAGCAGCACGTAATTATAATGCAGCCATTGTTTTTGTAAGTTTTGTAAAAATAAAAAGAGGGCACTACCGGTTTAACCCCGTGGTTATAGCTGAGAATGGTGCTGATTTGCCCGAAGGTGCGCTTACCCTTAAATATCGTGATTTCCTGGAGCAAACAATAAGGGCCAACCCCGATAATTATCTATGGACACACCGCCGCTGGAAATGGGAATACAACAGCGCATACGAAAAAAGATGGATAGATGTTACTCCTCCACCTTGATTCATTACTAACAAATAGCGCCGAGGTAAGTTTTGTTTGATATTTAAAAGTAAACCAACTATTAAAAACAAAACCAGCTTTTTCAGCAGGGCATATACTGAAGGTTGCTTTAAGTGCTAAAACATTTTGGGTGGCTGCGCTTTGGGTACGAATAAAAAACGGGCAACTTAAACCAGCAATAAAACTTCAATAACAGCTCCATCAAACCGATGCATTTAAACAACTCCTTGTTTGTTATACAAAGCTGCACATAATTTAAGATTAAAGCCCGGGGAGAACTCCTAATTAAAAAGGGGAAAAACCCCTTTTTTTATACCAAGGCAAAGCATTATGTTTATCGCCGCAAATAATTTAGATTGCGCCCAGTATAAACCATTAACTAATTGCCACAACATGAAGAAACATTTTGCGCTGTTGCCCGCAGCATTGCTCCTTACCATCGTTATGATGAATGCCTGCCAGAACAAGCAGGAAGGGAAATCATTTAACAGCAAAGAAGACTCAGTACAATTTGCCAAAACAGTCATTGAACAATACCCCAATTCCTTTTTGGAAACAGGCGATACCAGTATCCTGCCCACCAAACCCGGCGGCTTACAACCCATCCCATGGGATACGGTGCTTGCCTATAAAAACTATTACGACAAAGATCCCAAATTATTTAATTTAGAAAATCTGCCTTATAAAGGTTTCAATATTGACCCTGACGGATACCGCCGCATTATGAAGAATGCCAAAGTGAAAGGTATTTACCTTCGGATGGGACGCAGGCCTTCCGGCGAGTACACTATCATGTTATTGGGTACCGACAGCTCCGGTAAAATAGTGTCGCAGGTAGAAGTGCCAGCACTAGCCGGCAACGAAACGAGCCCTAAAGACACAACCGATTATGATCACCTGGAACCTTGCCCAACCAATTGCCCGGATATTGACAATTAAAGAAGCGTTTTCATGCTGTTTAACACAGTTTTAATTATAGTACTTTTTCTCACTTCAGCAGGCGCTGCAGTAGGGTTTGTAAATTACAGGAAGACGCCAAAAAATATCAGGCCCATCATTTTTTACCTTGCCTATACTTTTTTTGGAGAGATCGTCAATTACCTGCTGGCAAAATACCTGAGGAACAATATGCCCGGTTACCATATTGGAATACCGATGCAGTTGCTTATCCTGATGGTCTTCTTTTACAGGAATATTGATAATGAAAAAATATACCGGTATATACCCTGGATAACTGGTATTTTTATGTTCTTATCGTTGCTGAATACCCTGTTCTTTCAACCGATCAATACGATGCCGGACAATATGTCCAAAATTTTTCCTTTGATCATAATTGTATTTACTGCCTATTTATTTTTTGAAAAACTGGAAACGGCCGGGCAGGAAAATGTTTTTAAAGACCCTGCTTTTCTGGCAACCATTGCATTGCTTTGGTTCAATATTATTTCCTTTTTATTCTTTTTATTTTTTCCTTTTTTTATGCGCCAGCATATCGCAACATCAGCGCTCTCTAAAATACACTATACGTCAAACATTGTGTTTTATTCCATTTTATGTTATGCCATGATAGTAAATCTTAATTCAAAAAAACATGTCGCCAAACTTTATCAGTGACCTGATCTCTACGATCATCACATTTTTTGTTTTTTTACTGCTCGTTTTCTTTATTGTAATTACACTTGCAGTTAGGTACCGCAAGCGCAAAAAAGAAAACGAGCTGATGCGGGTGAGTTTTGCAGAACAGTTACTGCAATCTCAACTAGAGATAAGGGAACAAACCTTGCAACATGTGTCCCGGGAGCTGCACGATAACCTTGGGCAGGTAGCATCACTCATCAAGATAAACCTCAACACCATACAAGTTCATAAACCTGAACCTGCAGCAATGAAATTAGCTAACACCAAAGATCTGGTGAAGCAAATGATTATGGATATTAAATTACTTTCTACCAGCCTGAATGGCGATAAGGTAAATAAGATCGGCTTGATGAAAGCCATGGAAAATGAAGTGGAGAAAATAAATAAGACGGGCGTATTCACCAGCCGGTTCACGCAGCACGATAATATTCCACCAATTAATGATGAAAAATCAATTATCATTTTCAGGATGGTACAGGAAATCCTGAACAATGCTTTGAAACATGCTGAAGCAAAAGAAATTACAATTGATGCGTACTACCAGAAAAATACATTTATTTTGACAATCAAGGACGACGGAAAAGGATTTGATGTGGCCGCAAAACTAGCCGACATTAATGACCAGGGTAATGGGTTGATAAATTTAGAGAAGAGAGCCAGGGTAATTAATGCCGACATCAAATTCAATTCCTGGCCTGGAAAAGGAAGCGAAACCATCATCAGTACAGCATTATGAGCACCCCCGAGAATAATACAGCCCCCACTAACCTTACCATTGCGCTGGTAGACGACCATAACCTTTTTAGAAAAGGATTGGTGAGTCTCATAGAAATGATAGATGAAGATATCAATATCCTTTTTGAGGCAGAGAACGGTATTGAAATGCAGCGGCACCTGCAAAGCGGCCTTATTCCCGATATAATCCTGATGGATATTAACATGCCGGATATGGATGGTTTTGAATCGGTAAACTGGCTCAATAAAAACTTGCCGTCTATAAAAGTGCTGGTGGTTTCAATGGTTGAAAAAGAAGAAAGCATCATAAAAATGCTGAAGCTAGGTGTGAAGGGTTACCTGTCTAAAGATGTAGAACCGGAGGAATTGAGTGATGCATTAAATGCCATTAACAGTAAAGGATTTTATTATACAGATTTTATTACGGGTAAGTTAGTACACACGTTACAACAGGATCATGAAATTGCAACAGCTCCAAAACCGCTTGCATTAAACGACAATGAAATAAAGTTATTGCAACTTTCCTGCTCAGAGCTTACCTATGCGCAAATAGCAGCAGAAATGTTTTTAAGCCCCAAAACAATTGAGAATTACCGCTACGCCCTATTTGAGAAGCTGGAGGTTAAAAGCCGTGTAGGCGTTGTGTTATACGCAGTAAAGCATGGCTACGTAAAATTGTAACTTACGCTTTTTACCCAATTATTTTCCTGGTTAACTGCATGCAATTTCTGCGGGATTTTGCGGGCACTCTTGTGCCCGCTAACAAAAAATACCACTATTAACTGCCAATGTTAAGAGAAAAAAAATTAAATTTGGAAACAACTGTTTTGGTAATTAATTGAATAACCCCATTTTTCAAACCAAAAAAAACTCACACAATGAGAAGATTACTCACATTAATTTTTTTTCTTTCTCCCTTTTTCCTCTTCGCTCAAAAACAGGTAACCGGAAAGGTTAGCAGCGAATCTGGTGCGGCCGTGCCATTTGCCACCGTAAAAGAAAAAGGAAAAGAAAATACCGTTTCTGCCGATGGCAACGGTAATTACAACATTACCGTTACCGGCAACAATGCGGTGCTGGTATTTTCATCAGCAGAATTCCAGGAAAAGGAATTAAGAGTTGGTAACAACAGCCGGCTGGATGTTCAACTGGCCTCCAGTACCGAAATGAGCGAGGTTATTGTAACTGCCTTTGGCATAAAGAAACAAAAACGCTCTCTCGGTTATTCTGCTGCCGAAGTAGATGGCGAAGAACTACTAAAAACCCGGCAGCCCAACCTGGTGAATGCCTTACAGGGTAAAGTAGCCGGCGTTCAGATAAACAGCGGTGGTGGCGCACCCGGCCAGGGCGCTTCTATTTTAATCAGGGGTGTAAAATCGCTGGACCCCGGCAAAAACAGCCAGCCATTATTTGTAATAGACGGTGTGGTGATGGACAACAGTACCAATACCGTAGGCCAGCAGGCAGAGGTTCGTGGCATGAGCAACCGTGCTGCCGACATCAACCCGGATGACATTGAGTCTGTCTCTGTGTTAAAAGGAGGTGCTGCTTCGGCATTGTACGGACAAGCCGGTTCCAACGGTGTGGTTATTATCACTACCAAATCTGGCAAGGCAGGTAAGCTGCAGGTAGGCGCCAGCATTAGTTATGGTATAGACGAGGTAAATAAATTTCCTGATGTTCAAATGAAGTACTCCCAGGGGTTTAGCGGAGTGTACGACCGGAACAGCTTCTGGCCTAGCTGGGGACCTACTGTGGCAGATGCAAAGGCAATTGACCCCACGCATCCGAATGAGATCTTCCACCACTACAAGCAAGGCTACAACGATGGCTCACAATTTAGGGCCAGTGTAAACATGAGCGGCGGAACAGAGGCTGCTTTGCTTAGCAGCTCCCTCTCTTATTTTGAGCAGGCAGGAACAATTCCATTCACCACCTACAAGAATATTTCTGCCAGGGTAAATGGTACGTTCAAGTTCAGCAGCAAGCTTACATTTAATCCTTCGGTTTATTATATTAAATCAGGTGGCTACCGGTACAACGCAGATCGTTTTAACGAGAGCCTAACCTATTGGTCTCCCCGCTGGGATGTAAAAGATTACATTAAGCCAGATGGTACTATGCAGAGTTACGGAAATAACAATCCTATTTTTGGTGCGGCCACTAATCGCTTTAAAGATGATGTAAACCGTATTATTGCCAACATGAACCTGGTATATTCACCCGTTAAATGGTTCGATCTGAACTATCGTTTTGGTATGGACCAATACAGCGATTTCAGAAGTTATACCGCCCCAGGCCCTAAAGGCCTGGTAGGTGAAAGAACATACGAAGACAACGGAATGGGCTTTGTAAATGAATACCGTATTCAAAACAGGATACTCAACTCTAATGCAATTGCTTCGTTTAAAAAAGACTGGACCTCTAAATTTAATACCACGCTAAGATTGGGTAACGAGGTAAGAGACCAGTATTACAATCGTTTAACGGCAGAAGGTGCCGACCTTGATATTCCTGATCTGCTTACATTGAATAATACGAAAAATCGCACTGCATCTCAGTACGAAGAACGCTATCGCATTGTGAGTGCCTTTGGTGAGTTCACCAGTAGCTATGATAATTTCCTCTTCCTTACAGTAACAGGCAGAAACGACTGGACCTCTACCCTTGCTCCAGGCAATAATTCTTTCTTCTACCCTTCTGTGAGCCTGGCGGGTGTTTTTTCTGATAAGATCAAATTACCATCCTGGTGGAGTTATGGCAAGCTGAGGGCTTCCTGGGCAGAAATAGGAAAAGATTATGAACCGTACCAATTGAACACCTATTACAATTCATATGTATTGCAAAGCAGTGGCCAGGTTCTATGGACCAGGAGCGATTCGAAAGGTGAAGCCAGCTTAAAGCCAGAGCGCACTACTACACTTGAATTTGGAACAGAATTACGTTTCTTCAAAAACAGGCTGGGCGTAGATTTCAACTGGTACAAGTTAAACAGCCGCGATCAAATCATACCGGTGTCTATTTCCCCAACAACAGGTTTCACTTCCATTGTTTCTAATGCCGGCGAGATAGAGAATAAGGGCATAGAACTTACATTAACAGGCAACCCGGTAAAAACAAAAGACTTTTCGTGGGATGTAACAGTTAACTATTCTGCCAACAGAAATAAAGTACTTAGCATTAAAGAAGGCCTTTCAGAAATTGTAGTTGCCAGCCAGTTTGGTTATGTAGGCTCCAGGGTTACTTTAAAATATGTTCCCAGTTACGCTGTGGGTAACCTATATGGCACCTCCTACCAGCGTTATTATGCCGGCACTACTGATGATGGTGTAACGGTACGCAACGATCTTCCCATTGTTATAGCAAGCACGGGCAGCAATAGAGGTTTCCCGGTAAGAGATGTTACACAACGCCTATTGGGCAACTCTCAGCCTAAATGGATCGGAGGTATAGTGAACACTTTACGTTACAAACAATTTGGCCTTTCCTTTCAGTTTGATGCACAACAGGGCATGGAAAAATACAACCAGCTTGGCAACTTTATGTCCGCATTTGGAATTGCAAAATATACAGAAGACAGGGATACGCCACAAACATACAACGGCGTACTTTCTGATGGTACTCCCAATACTCAAGTTGTATATTCCGGCCAGGGTGTTAAACCCGATGGTCGTAATTATGGCGCAGGCTATTACCGGAATGTTTTCCGGGGTGTATCTGAAAACTTCGTGGAAGATGCTTCCTGGGTAAGGCTTCGCAATGTAACGGCAAGCTATACCCTCCCAACAAAGTGGTTAGGAAAATCATTTGTAAAGAATGCTACTGTAAGCATTACGGGTAACAACCTCATCCTGTGGACGGATTTTTCCGGCTACGATCCTGAGAGCTCCAGCTTTAGTGCAGGCAGCACAGCGGCTTCAGGTTTTGCAGGCTTTACTTACCCCGCCATGCGTAGTGTATTATTCACCATCAATGCCAACTTTTAATCACCTTAAAAACTCTTGAAATGAAACATAATCTTTTATATATTTTTTTACTGGTGGTGCTGTTACCGTCCTGCAAAAAATACCTGGACGTAAACGAAAACCCCAACTCGCCCACCCGGCCACCCATTAACGGGTTGTTGGCCCAGTCTACATATCAAACCGCACTAAATGTGTTCAGAACGGGATCGCTTACGGCCAATTATGTGCAGTATTTTGCTTCGCCAAATCCTGCATCCACGTCAGATATTTATGAACCCATAGATGCCAGCGGTACGTGGACCAGCATTTACAATACGATGACGGATATCTACGATATGGAAAAGCTGGGGGCTGATGTAGGTTCAACAGAACACCAGGGTGTAGCCAAAATACTGATGTCCATAAATCTTAAATTGCTGCACGACTTGTGGGGAAGCGTACCTTACAGCGAGGCTTTGGGTGCAACCACATTAACACCCACTTACGACGATGCAAAAACCTTGTACGACAAAAGCTTGGCATTGCTGGATGAAGGCATCACATTGCTGGGTCAATCTAACTCAACATTTAAATTAGACAACGCACTTGATTTTGTGCACAAGGGCAACAAAGCTGCCTGGATAAAAACAGCTAATGCCTTAAAAGCAAGGTACCTTTTGCTTACTACCAAGAAAACTACTTTTAGTGCTGATAATGTGCTGGCAGCAGTAGCCAATGCTTATACGTCTAATGCGGATGATGCACAGGTAACCAACTTCGATATTCGCAATCCATGGGCACAGGTGGCGCTTAATAATGCGGCCTTGTTGCTGGGCGGCTTCTTAAGCACGCAGTACGTTAACATGATGAATGGCACTACTTATGGTGTAACGGATCCCCGTTTACCATTAATAGCTACGCTTACCAAATTTGGCGACTATCGCGGCACACGCAATGGTGTGGGCCGTGTAGGTACTGGTATCAACCAGGAGGAATCTTATATTTCCACCACCGGTTATTTCAGCAGTACCAATTCCCCGTTAATCATCATCAGCTATGCAGAAATAAAATTCATTGAAGCCGAAGCCCGCTTCAGGAAGGGCAATGATATGCCCGGCGCATATGCCGCTTACCTTGATGGTATCAGGGCAAGTATGAACAAGATCGGCGTATCTACCGCAAACAGGGACCTGTATGTAAATGATCCGCTGGTATCGGTAGGTTCAGGCAGCCTTACCCTGGCACTCATCATGCGGGAAAAATACAAAGCACTTTTCCTAAATCCTGAAACATGGAATGATGCCCGCCGATTTAATTATGCTTATAAAGATTTTGCGCTACCGGTAAATGCGGTGCTCACCACTTTCATCCGCAGGCTCGATTACCCATCAGTGGAACTGTCTCGCAACGGGGCCAATGTACCCACCGTGGGCAGCCTGGCTGACAAACTTTGGTGGGATCAATAATATGATTTCAATAACAAAAACAAATCCCTTCGAATTTTTCGGAGGGATTTTTTTTATTTCGATGATCTTTTTTTGCTCCAGTGGTTTTTTCGTCACACCAAATTTCAACTTAATAAATACAACTGGCGAAACGCACATTATTTCCATTAAGATTAGGTGGCCGCCGCTTGGGCTTTGACCAGCGGCATAGCAAAGCCGTACACTTAAACATAATAAAATCATCAGCCCTTTAAAACCCAACAAATAGAAAACTCGATTCTTCTCCAATCAATGGAATGATCTTTTCGCCGCCGCCGATGGATAAAACTGACGTCGTTTGAAAAAATTCTACCGGATGTAAGTTTGTAACCCTTCCTGTTCTTGCTGGATTAGTGCATCAACCGGAATAATAATATTATTCTTCCGCAAAATTCTACGAATTAGCCATTAACAATTTTGAAATGCTTACCCATTATAGTGGCAATTAAATAATAAATAAAATAATTTGAAGGTTATAATATGCCGCTTGTCGAAGCCCAGGCGGCGGCAACGTCTTACGGGTTGAAGGCTTAAATAATATGATTCCAATAACAAAAACAAATCCCTTCGAATTTTTCGGGGGGATTTTTTTTGCTGGCGAGGCTTTCGCCACTAAGCTCAAATTAACAGACCGCACTGCGAAAATCCGTTGCTGTACTAAATTCAATATTTTTCTCCCAAAATTCTTGTCAGTAAAAGAAAATCATAGTTGCTGTAACAGAGGTGGCGTATGTTTCTAAATAAAAACTTTTAAGTTTGATATTGAGCTGAACCTAACTCGTATAGGCACCTCTCTTACAATTGCATGAATGTAACCTAAGCTATCTAAAACCTACTAAACGATCATTTGCTTTTTAACCCTCTGGATCACCTGCAACTTCTTAAACATTTTAAACCTTCTCTTCTCCCCCGTATATAGTATTGAATGATACACTTGTATTTTACAATTTTCAAGCAACAATTTTAAGTATTAACAGGATATATTTTTCAACATGGAAAGTATATCAGGAAGCTCTTTAGATCATTATGTGTTCAATGAGCTTTTCCGTTAGGTTCATGTATGCGCTTTAATAAAACTGATTCACCATATATAAACGCCGGTTACCTAATTTATGCAAAACCGTTTTTAAAAAGCTTTCCTTTTAGTAAATATTACTGAAACAATATTCTGCAACAGCAACAATCGATTAGGAATACGGACTATCACATAAGAGCTTTGTAGAAGCAAATCAGGAATAAAATATTTTTGTAGACAACTAAAACCAGCAATAAAAATCATGAAAACAGCCACTACAATTATCAGCATAGTCGTTATTTCGGCTACTCTTTTTTCCTGTGCTTTTGCACCCATCAATAACCAGTATGAAAAAGCAGGCACATTAAAAAAAGGAAATATCGAACTCTCCGGAAATTATACCAGCTACAGCATTACAGGCGATGGTGAAAGTGCTAAGTCTAATGACAATGTTGGTTTTCGGGCGGGCTATGGCTTATCAGACAAGTTTGATATTAAGATAAGGTATGAGCGCCTGGTACCCGCTAAAGGTTTTGAAGACGGCGGATTTAATGATGAGACAAAAGGCATCAACTATTTAAGCATTGTTCCTAAAATAGCGCTTATTCCAGAAAAACTATCCCTGTTAATTCCCCTAAGCCATTACTCATACAAAGACTTATATAACGGAGAAGTAACCAAAGAAAAATTAAATAGTATAGCTCCACTATTGATTTACACTATTAGTAATAATAGAAACAAAGCCGATTATTCCTTTGGGCTTAAAGCTGATTATATATTTGGTAATGATGGAGGAACTGTACTACTGGGAACTACTATCGGTGCAGGTTTTAGCAACGACCTGCGCAAATGGGCCATACGGCCCGAACTAGGCGCCGTATTCCCTGGTGGGGGAGCTATTTTAAGTTATGGCATAGGATTTCAATTTATAATACCTGCTAATAAAAAACAAAAATGATACCCGCACTCATCATATTATTAACCAGGCGCTATAAAAATAATCATCCTCAAAAATTTGAGCTGATTAAAAACAGGGTTTTTTATGCAGCTAAAATACTGGCTATATTAATAGCCGTCATCTTAATTGCAGCCATGGTTAGCGCCCAGGAAAAATACCTTACCTATAACATTAAAAAAGGAGGACAAAAAATAGGAGAGATGAAAATAAAAGAAATAAAAAATGGTACTACCCTTTGTATTAAAATGGAATCTCTTATTAAAACCCGTTTTTTTGTCAGCGTAACAGCCAAAGTTGTTGAAGAAGCCTTGTATGAAAAAGGGGTATTACAACACTCTTTCGCATACCAACAAACAAACGGCAATGAAAAACTTAACAAACGGCTACGTTATGTAAACAACAATTATATTCTTCATTGCAAAGGAATTGAGCATACGCTTGACCTGGGCCCGGTATACTATAATCTTGTTTGTATTTACACCCGGGAGCCGGTTTCCCAGGCAGTAATTTATTCAGATAAATTTCAAAAGCTTATCCCCATTCAATTAGTGGAAATGCATCATTATAAGATAACATTTCCGGATGGCAACTATAATGAATACTATTATGAAAACGGTACCTGTACAAAAATCCAGGTTAACAGTAGCTTTTATACAGCCGTTATGGAATTAAAAAACTAATTATGCAAACACTATTTATTTGTAGCCTTTTTATTTACTATTCAGCATTATTGCTGCAATATAAAATTTCTTACACCAGGGGCGCTTCGCAATTAGCAAAAGCATTGCTGCTACAAAAAACCTTTGCTCAGCTTACTAATAGAAATATTAATGGCATAGCTATAATTATTACCTGCCTTTTTTTATATTGGCTTTCGTCGTATTCATTTCGTTTTTTAAACTGGCCAAAAAATGAAAAAACGATAATCATAACTACCCTGGTATCCCTGCTTTGCTTATGCATATCTTCATTAGCAGCTGCTAAAGAAGTAAAGCATGATAATATTATTCCGCACTCACAACTTTCATTTTATATAATAACAAGGGTGTTTTTTTTAATAGCGTATGAATTATTTTTTCGAATGCAACTTTTCGAAGTGTGCCTGCTGCATTTCTCAACCGCATCCGCAATAGGCATAAATGTTATGGCATATGTGCTTGCACATGTCTTCAGCTCCAGGAAAGACTTGATTGGTTCATTGCCATTTGGTGTAATCTTATGCAGTATTACCTGGTATGCACAATCTGTTTACCCTGCTGTAATTATACACTTATGCATGGCATTGCCCTACGAAATAATAGTACTAAATAAAAACGCCAAAGCAACTGAAAATTATATTCACATAAGAGAAATAACAAGACAATTATGAAAATCTTTATTACAGGCGTAACAGGCTATATAGGTTATAAAATGATGCACGCCGCACTTAGCAAAGGTTATACCGTGCATGCCCTGGTAAGAGGTAAAGGAAATGGCATTCGTTTTCTCCATGCAAACCTGCACTATTTTTATGGAGACATAACCGATATCCAATCAGTTAAGATAGCAATGAAGGGATGCCATATCGTATTTCATGTAGCAGCAATTACCCAACTCTGGCATAAGAATAAATCCCTTTTTTATGAAGTAAACGTAGGCGGCACCAAGAATGTACTGGAAGCTGCAAGTTGCCTTGAAGTACAAAAATTTATTTTCACCAGCAGTTGCGCTGTATTGGGCCCTTCATCCAATTATCCTGTAGCAGAAGATGATTTGCGTAAAATTGCCTTTGAAAATGATTACGAAATAGGTAAACATTGTGCGGAGGAACTGGTAAAAGAATATTCAAAAAAAATGTTTGCCGTAATTGTAAGTGCACCCCGCGTTTACGGACCAGGGCTACTTACAAAAGGAAACCCGGTAAATAAAATCATATCAAAAATTATTAATAGAAAATATACATTTATCCCGGGTGCAAAAAATGTTGTGGGTAATTATGCATTTGTTGATGACGTGGTGGAAGGCCATTTCCTGGCTATGGAACATGGCGTAAGCGGTGAAAAATATAATTTGGGTGGAGAAAACATTGACTATAGCACCTTTTTTAATGAGGTAAGACAGGGCGCCGAAAAAAAAATAAAATTTATCCCTGTTTCCAGACTTTTGCTAAAAGCCAGCTTTATTTGTGTTCAGCTTTTCAATAAAATGTTAGGTATAGATTCTCATATAGACTATAAGCTGGCGGACAGGTTATTTCAAAACCGGGCCGTAAACTGCGACAAAGCTGTGAAACAACTTGGTTATCATATTACACCTTTTAAAGAGGGGATTGAAAAAACGATTGCACATTTAAAAAAAGAAAAATATGCTTAACAGCCACACATTAATAACCGGTGCCAGTGAAGGGCTGGGAAAATATCTTGCCCTGGAGTGTGCAAGGTTGCACATGAATCTTGTGCTGGTAGCTTTACCCGGCAGTGGTGTAAGCCAGGTGGCAAACCAATTGAAAAAACTATTTGACATCCAGGTGATGGCAATAGAGCAAGATCTAACCAGCCCCGAAGGCTGTAACGAACTTTATGAAAAAGTAAAAGAGCAAGGCATTCATATTAAAGCCCTTATTAACAATGCAGGCATGGGAGGCAGCTTTTATTTTGAAGAAAAAAAGAGTGAGTTTTATCATAAACTTATTGCACTTAATGTAACCGCTCCAACAATGCTGTGCAGGCTTTTCCTTGATGATTTGAGAAGCAATGCCCCGTCGTACATTATGAACGTGGGCAGCCTTGCCGGCATGTTTTGCCTGCCAAAAAAACAAGTGTATGGTGGTACCAAATCTTACCTGCTTTCTTTTTCAAAAAGTTTACATAAAGAACTGAAAAGAGAAAACATTTCAGTATCGGTGGTATGCCCCGGTGGTATGAATACACATTGGCGCCTCTCGTACCAAAATTGCACTACCGGTACCTGGCTTTCCAAAAAATCAATTATGGATCCCAGGGATGTGGCACGGATAGCCGTAAAAGGCATGTTAAATAAGAACAAGGTTATCATACCCGGTTTAATAAATCAATTGTTTTTATTTATGGATAAATCTTTACCAGGAATGCTAAAAAACTGGTTAATGCACCTGCAAATGAAAGCAAATAATACCCGACGGGAAGCAGGCATACCAACCAGGTTTTTATTGGAAGTACGAGCTTATAATTAATTCCTAAGTTCAATTAATAAATAAAATAATTTGAAGGTCACGATATGCCGCTGGTCGAAGCCCAGGCGGCGGCAACGTCTTAAGGGCTGAAGGCTTACCTACAGCGGCAGAAGCATCATCTCTTTGTATTCCGGTATACCTTTTTGGGCTTCCCTTATTTCTTCAAAACGGGCTACTGTTTCTTTATAATCTTTCTTATTTTTTACTGAATCCAACACAAGTCTATTGGTTTAATGTATTTTTTGCAGTAAGCTAATATGTTTTTGCCGATACCCGTTTGGGTCATAGGTTGATGCAGAAGACGCCCAGTCCCTTATTTTTTCGATAGTAGTATTGCCTTTATATTGCGAATTC
>JBBSKH010000065.1:0-21125 GCA_038256495.1 Chitinophagales bacterium | reverse complement strand
TTTCCATCAATGGCAAACCGGATGATGGTGCTCACTTTGTGCCAGCCCTGTTTGCCGGCGGCGCCGGGGTTCATGTGCAGGCATTGCAATTTTTCGTCGTACATCACTTTTAAAATATGCGAGTGCCCGCTGATGAAGAGACCGCTTTTGTTTTTGATAATTTTGTCTTTTACGCCCGGGGCGTACCTGCCGGGATAACCGGCGATGTGTCGCATGAAAACATGGACGCCTTCGCAGGTAAAAAACAAATCTTCAGGATACAATGAGCGGATAGCAACATCATCAATATTTCCATATACCCCTCTTAGCGGTTTGTTCAATGCCGAAAGTTGTTCTATTACTTCCATGCTGCCAAAATCCCCGGC
Organism: Chitinophagales bacterium; assembly: GCA_038256495.1. GTDB lineage: Bacteria > Bacteroidota > Bacteroidia > Chitinophagales > Chitinophagaceae > Ferruginibacter. The sequence goes on along the minus strand of JBBSKH010000065.1, from coordinate 20,760 downwards.
ATGCCATATCTCATCGCAGTACTTAAAATGTTCTGAAACAGTTTCGTCCAAAAAAGAATGTGTATCTGAAATCAATCCAATCCTTGTCATCAAAAGGAATTTATCTGGGGTAAATTTTTGTAAATTTACGGATTAAGCGCCTATACCCTTGGTTATTGCGATTGCCATTGGTTAGGGAATTTAGATAGAAGTTTTATTAATATATTCAACGCTTAATTATTAGATCTTTCAAGGATTAGAGAAAGATTATTAATTATCAATTAATCAATTAACCATTATTAAATTATGCCTCATTATCATAAAGCCGGTACTATTCCACATAAACGCCACACACAGTTTCGCAAACCAGACGGTAGCCTTTACTCCGAACAACTTTTTTCAACCGAAGGTTTTTCTAACGACTATTCTCTGCTATACCATACCTACGCACCCACATTAATTGTTAGTTGCGACGACCCGGTGGATGTTTCGCCAAAAATTGCGGAGGAGAAAATGCTGAAGCACCGCAGCCTGGAAGGTTTTAAGATAAAGCCCGAAGCGGATTACCTGCAAAGCAGGAAGGCCGTACTGGTAAACAGCGATTGCCATATCGTGCTGGCTGCCCCGCAAAAAAGTATGAAGGATTATTTTTACAAGAATGCCGATTCAGACGAAGTGATTTTTGTACACGAGGGGAGTGGCGTTTTATATAGCTGCTATGGCGAATTAAAATTTGGCTACGGCGATTACCTGGTAATTCCTCGTGGATGTATTTACCAAATTCATTTTGATACGGAAGAGAACCGATTGTTTATTGTAGAATCGCATTCGCCTATACGATATCCAAAAAGATACCTGAGCAAGTATGGGCAGTTGATGGAGCATTCGCCATATTGTGAGCGAGACATCAGGGCACCGCAAAACCTGCAGACATTTGATGAGAAGGGCGACTATATTATAAAAACCAAAAAGCAGGGAATATTGTATCCCATTCATTACGGGACTCATCCTTTTGATGTAGTGGGCTGGGATGGCTGCTGCTATCCTTACGCTTTTAGTATTCATGATTTTGAACCAATTACTGGCCGGGTGCACCAGCCACCGCCCGTGCACCAGACTTTCGAAACCAATGCATTTGTGATATGTTCCTTTGTACCAAGATTATTTGATTATCATCCATTGTCTATACCTGCTCCTTACAACCATAGTAATATTGATAGCGATGAGTTGTTGTATTACGTAGATGGCGATTTTATGAGTCGCAAACATGTTACCCGTGGCATGATCACCCTGCATCCTGCAGGCATACCGCATGGGCCGCACCCTGGTTTGGCAGAAAAGAGCATCGGGGTTAAAGAAACAAAAGAGTTAGCTGTAATGGTAGATACTTTCAAGCCGCTGCAACTAACGGAAACAGCTTTGGAAATTGAGAATGGCGGCTATGTTATGAGCTGGGCAGAATAGATTATAAAAAGCAGTTTTAATTTATTAAAAAAAAGTCTAAATTGCTGTGACCTTAAAAATATTCAACTATGATAAAATTCCAGGAAATTAAAGTGGGCGACTACCTGTATGCATCCAATGATGGAGATCCAAAGCGAGGAGAAGTTACAAACCTAAATGCCAATGAAAAGCAGGTATGTGTGAACAATGGTACCCAGGATTTTTGGTTTGAAACGGAACAGTTGAGCGCCATCCCCATCTCTGATGATGAATTGGGCAGGTTGCAGTTTCATAAAGAGCTGAATGATGATGGTAGTGCAAAATACAGCAAAGGAGCCTTCAGGATGATGATTCCAGTAGATGGAGATTTTTCCAGGTTCGAGATCTGGTACCGTGATGAACGACGTCATATCCTGCACCCCATTTTCCTGCACACCCTGCAGAATCATTTTTACGAAATGACCAAAGTGCACCTTAATACAGAATCATTCGGTTAAGATCAATCCAATTAAACTTAATACAACAATAAAAAAACCTCCCATTTGCATGGGAGGTTTTTTTATTGTAAGAATACTGTTTAGATTTATTCTCCTTTAGCTTCTTCAGCGGCGTTGTTATCGCCATCTAATTTAGCTTTCAGGTCGGCCAATGCGCTCAGATCGCCAAGGGTGGTCTTCTCTACTTTGCTCTGAATTGTCTTCACAGCTTTCTTTGTAGATTCAGCTTCGGCCCTTTTCTCTTTCATCTGCACTTGCTTTTCTTCATGTTGTTCCTGCTCCCAAAGTCGGGTGTGGCTCAAAACGATGCGCTTATCGCTACGCTCAAATTCAATAACCATAAAGTTATTTACTTCGTCAGCAGCAATGGTTTTGCCATCTTCTTTTGCCAGGTGACGTGCAGGTGCAAATCCTTCCAGGCCATATGGCAACTGGATAACAGCACCCTTGTCATCTTTCTTTACAACAGTTCCTTCGTGTGTAGATCCAATAGCAAAAGTTTCTTCCAGGCTGTTCCATGGATCTTCTTCAATTTGCTTGTGGCCCAACTGAAGTTTGCGTCCTTCTTTGTCAATGCTAAGGATCATTACTTCAATGTCGTTACTAACTTTGGTATACTCATTAGGGTTGTTGAAACGCTTCAACCAGCTCAGGTCGCTGATGTGTATCATTCCACCAATACCGGTAGCTAACTCAACGAACACGCCGTAAGGGGTGATGTTTTTAACCACACCGTTATGTTTGCTTCCTTCAGGGAATTGGTTTTCGATAGTAGCCCATGGATCTTCTGTTAATTGCTTAATAGAAAGGCTCATTTTGCGGGTTTCTTTATCAAGGGTAACAACCTTTGCTTCGTATTCGTCATTTAATTTGAAGAATTCTTTAGCATTGATAGGTGTGTTGGCCCAGGTGATTTCACTTACGTGAACCAAACCTTCAACACCCGGCATTATCTCAAGGAAAGCACCGTAATCTTCAATGTTTACTACTTTACCTTTTACCACTTCACCTTCTTTAAGGTTTTCTGCCAAGGTATCCCAAGGGTGAGGCGTTAATTGCTTCAAGCCAAGGCTGATACGCTTCTTATCATCATCAAAATCTAATACAACCACGTTCAGTTTCTGATCCATCTTCAGTACTTCAGAAGGATGGTTGATACGTCCCCATGAAATATCTGTGATATACAATAAACCGTCTAGGCCGCCAAGGTCAAGGAATGCACCAAAATCAGTAATGTTCTTGATAGTTCCTTCCAGTACCTGGCCTTTCTCCAGTTTACCGATGATCTCAGCACGCTGAGCTTCGATGTCACTTTCAATAAGCGCTTTGTGAGATACAACGGCATTCTTAATAGCTTCGTTGATCTTTACAACTTTAAATTCCATTGTTTTACCCACGAACTGGTCGTAGTCAGTAACGGGCTTCACGTCAATCTGAGATCCTGGCAGGAAGGTTTCCATACCAAATACATCAACGATTAAACCACCTTTGGTTTTGCTGGTAACAATACCCGTAACAATTTCGCCGGTTTTGTTTACTTCTACAATTCTCTCCCATGCCCTGGTAATACGTGCTGATTTGCGGCTCAGGTTCAGGTTTCCTTCCCTGTCTTCTTTTTCAACAACCATTACTTCTACTTTGTCGCCTACCTTAATACCACCAGGGATATCACGGAATTCGTTCAGAGAAATAAGGCCATCACTTTTAAAACCAATGTTTACAACTGCATCAGTTTTGGTAAGCGATTCAATGATAGCTTCAATCATTTCGCCATCATTAATCTGCTTGAAAGTGTTGTCGTAAACAGCATCATACTTGGCTTTTTCTTCGGCAGAATAAGCAGATACGTTGCGTTTGTCCCTGCTCCAGTCGAAATCGTCGTGGGCAGTTTCTTTTACAGGAGCTTCCGCTACTGCAGTTTCAGTTTCTGGTTCGTTTGTTGTCGCAGCAGCCTCAGTTGCATCAGCAGCTTTTGGCTCCAGTTCATCTGCGTTTAGTTGTTTGTTAATATTGAAAGGCATAATATAACCCCGTGGTTTTTTTTAACGGGGTGGCAAAGGTAAGTAATTCTGTCATATTATGACGGGTAAATGCCATCAAATTCAATAGGGCATTGATTTTTAGTAAAAAAGGCAGCCTCTTTACCAGAGACTGCCTTTTTAATATTAAGAATATTCAATTATTATTGAATCAACACCCTTCCAACTTTAAGTCTTACGCCGCTACCGTCAGTAAGTTCTACACTGTAGAGCCCACGCTGGTAGTTGGTAAGGTTAACATCTAACCTGGTATAAGGTACGGTTACCGTGTAACGCTTAGAGTAAACTCTTGCACCTTTGCTGTCGTAAATATTAACTACACGAGGCAGCGGGTTGTTGCCCGGCTGGCTAAAGTACCTCACCTGGAACTGTCCTGAGTTAGGACTAGGGTAGATGAAGAGTATATCGTTAGCAGCACTTTTAATTTCGATGCTTGTTGTTGAAGAACCGCCACAACCGTTCACATCATTTACGTTAACAGTGTACACACCCAGTGCATCTACATCAACCACAAGGGTATTTGCAGTAGCACCCGGTACAATAACACCATTTCTTAACCAAGTGTAGGTAGCACCCGGGTTAGGCGACACTGCCGCAGAAAGGGTAGTGGTTTGGCCTGGGTATAGTGCGGTAAACGGATTTGCAGTTAATACCACAACCGGGTTAGGGTTAACGGTAAGTGTAGCCGCATTTGTATTTACAAACGAACCACATGCAGTTACATATAAAGAGTCCTTGTACCTGTACCCGTTCATAGCAGCCATTGCACCGGTAATACTTAGTGTGCTTGTTGTAGCACCGCTGTACACACCACCGTTGGTTATGTTGGTAAATGTAGCGCCAGCATCTGTACTAACTTTCCACTGGTGCATTAATGGGCTTCCGCCAGTAGGTGCAGTAGCAGTGAATGAAGTGTTACCACCTACGCAAACTGCTTTATTAGTAGTGGTAGAAGTACCGGTGATTGGTGCGCTAACTGTAACCGGTATAGTGGTTACGGCTGATTGGCAGGTAGCAGTAGCAAAACTAACCGTGTAATTGTTAACGCCTGTAGCTGTAGGCTTCACATAAACTGAAGTAGCAAGCGATCCTGCTACATACGGGATAGTAGCTGCAGCATTTGTAAAAATGCTGTCAGGCCCTGCCCATACGCCCTGTGCAAAATTGGGAGCTGTATAAGTTATAAATAAACTTAAAGCTGTAACAGTACCAACATCGCCCGGGCCAAGGTCAGCCACTTTAATGTTCCAGGTACCATTTAGTGTACCGGTCAATGCAGACCAGGAAGTATTAGTTACCACCATGTCGCCAAAATCGGGGTTGGAGATGGAAAATTTCTCTGCCCTGTAAGTACCAGACCTTGGTGCAGCAGCGCCGCTGATATTTGCTGTTGAAGTAGAGTCGATAGTGGTGTTGGTGAAATTCGCAGTAGCGTTATTTCCTGCACCACCATTCAATAAAGCAAACAGGTTAATATTTTGGCCATTAGGCGCATTAAGGTTCATAATAACATCGCCCACATAGGTGTGAGGAATTGTAAATCTTACTCCAATATTCTGTATAACAGAACCTGCAGGTATACCGGACACCGTAATAGGGATAGCTGTAGCTGTTGTTATCGGGAATGTATTATCCGGGATAGCAACGGGTAGGCCTGTAGCAATGAAGGTAGACGTTTGCGCAGCCGCAACTGTATTGGTGAGGCTTAACTGCTGCACCGAGCCACGGCAGATAGCTGCAGAAGTAGGGCTAACAGTAGCTATCAACGGAGTGATAGTAAGTGTAACAGCCGAGCTAAAGTCAGTTCCTGTACAAGGGCCATCAATAACTGCCCTGTATTGGTATCCGTTAACGTTGGTTGAAGCATCGGTCAAAGTAAGTGTACCTGTAGTAGCACCAGAATAGATGCCGCCATTGGTAATATTCTGCCAGATTCCAGTGGCAGAAGTGCGTACTTGCCAGCGGTAGGTAATAGCAGACCCTGAAGCCGCCGCAGAGAAAGTAGTGCCTGTGCCACACATAATAGACCTGTTAACAGGCTGCGTGGTAAATACACCAGGCACACACGGAACAATGTTTACAGTATAATCTTCCACCTGTCCATAAGTAGAGTTGCCACAAGGTGTAGCATTGGCGCCAAGTGAAGTATCGTGCATGCGTACCCTCATGCGGGTATAGCCCAGGTTAGCTGTAATGGGAATAGTGATATTACCGGTATGTGGGCCAACACCTGTTGCTGATGTGTACACCAGTTCACCAGCATCAGTAAAGTTGCCATTCTGATTTAAATCAATCCAAACTAATACCTGATCAACAGCAAAGGCGCCTGAGATGGTAACCGTAATAGGGGTTGTACTTTGGCGGACAACATTGGTAGTATCTGTAATAAAGTTCTCATATCCGGCAGTAGAAGTAGAGGAACGATTGATGGTTCCAAACTGAACACGGGATATTTTTTCAAAACTCGTGCTTGTGGCACCTGCAGCGCAATAACATGCACTAGGAGGATTCAAAGAAACCTTTACACCTGCAGATGTACCGGTTTGACCGCTACAAGTAACCTGCGCCCTGTAAAAAGTAGTGGCAGCAAGTGATGCTACTGAATAAGAAGGAGATGTGGCACCTGTAATATTTGTCCATACTGTGCTATCTGGTGATGATTGCCACTGATAAGTAACCCCAGAACCAGGAGTTGCATTTTGCAATGTCAAACTAAATGGAGTAGCAGGGCAAACAACTGCGGAAGATGTTAAGGCATTTCCAGGAGCCGGAGTTCCTGCACAGGCACCTGTGGTATAACTTAACATAAATGGCATGGCCTGAGGACCACCAACATCAGTAAGGGCAGCCCAGGTAGAAGAAGACAATGTTCTTTGAATGGCATTATTTCCCGGTTGGGTTGTAGTACCTACTACTGTACTTGGAGGAGAAAAATTGCTAAGTCCGCCATTTCCTACCTGCCATTCAATCCAATATGTACCAGGAGCTAAAGTCACGGAAATGTTTGCATCAATTTTCCAGATTTGCCTGGCTGTGCTCGCAGTAGCAGCGGTCCTGTACATCGATGCTGTGCTTGATGCCGCAATCCTGTTAGTGTTTAAATCTCCAAAAATAGGAGTGGGGCTACCTACCGATGGATTGGTATTGTAGATTTGTACTCTTACATCGTTAAATGGAGAAGTAGCACCGGCATAGTTAGTAGAATAAGCATAAAACGTGGCCATGGTAAGATTCCAGGATGGACCCGCAGGAACTGTAAAATCATCTGCTACAGTAAATCCTGCGCCAGCCGCAATACTGGCTGCATAACCTAAACTGTTATTGGTTAATTGTAATTCGCTCCAGGTAAAACCCGCCGGAGCAGCAGTTCCAGTGCTGGTAGTAGCACCGGTAGAAAGGTTTCCGTTCATAAAAGTCTGGCCAAATGCCAAACCTGTAAACAGAGACGTAAATAGTACAACAGCTACTGCTGATACCATTTTCCCTTTAAAATTTTTGAAAGTAGAATTTAATTTCATAATGTAATTTGTTTCTTGAATAGATAAATACAAAACATGATTTAGGAATCTTCAATTTGAAGCCTAGTTATCAGCTTCTGTTTTGGTCTCAGCCGCAACAGGCTTCTTATTTTTAGCAGCTTCTAATTTAGCAAAGTGCTCCAGCTTTTTCTGTTCAGCAGTCTTTGAATCATTCTGGGTAGACTTTGCGGATTTTTTATGTGTAGGGGGCTCTAATACCTTTGGCGCCTCAACCTGCTTCTTGTTTTCGTCAGGCTTCTGCTGCGCAACAGCAGCAGCACTAACGCATACCAGGAGGAACGCACTCATTAAAATTTTCTTCATAACAGTATATTTTTTTTGTTAAAAAATTATTAACAAATATATGCTTTAATGGCATTCAACCAAAACATAATAAAGTAGTTGTTAACATGGTATGCCCTATCTCAAAACTTGCATTTAATTCATTATATACTATTTTCGTTAATGTATGCAACAAGACAGCTCAGGATTTTTAGCAAATTTGGGTAAGAACAGGTTCGTGAAATCACTTATCTATTGTGTAGTAGGTATATTTTCCTACCCTGGCATTAACGTTATCAATAAGCTCACCATCAAGGGAACCGAGCACCTGGAAGACCTGCCCAAACAAAACGTAATATTTGTGAGTAACCACCAGACCTATTTTGCTGATGTGATCACCTTCATTCATATTTTTTGTGCAGTAAGCTGGGGAAAGCGGAACAAACTGGGCCTGCCATTTTACCTCTTATGGCCTTTCACCCGAATAAAATATGTGGCTGCCGATGAAACCATGAAGAATAACTGGATATCCCGAATATTTGCCCTGGCCGGGGCACTTACCGTAAAGCGTACATGGAAAAAAGATGGCAACGAAGTAAGACGTGGGCTTGATGCATCTGACACGAGAAAAATCACAGAAGCACTTTCAAAAAACTGGGTAGTAACCTTTCCGCAGGGCACTACCAAGCCTTTTGCTCCCGGCCGTAAAGGAACCGCCTATATTATTAAACAGACCCGGCCAATCGTAATTCCTGTTGTAATTAATGGGTTCTGGCGAGCCTTTAATAAAAAAGGACTGGTGCTTAAAAAAAGAGGCACGTTGCTCTCCGTTACTTTTAAGCCACCTCTGCAAATTGATTATGAAGACTCAACAGAAAATATTCTTAATGCCATAATGGAAGCCATTGAGCAAAGCAAGAAACATTTTCCCAAACACCTGCAGGCCGTGGCCTAGCGAACCGAGGGCTATTTTCAAATAAAAAGTGCCTTTAATTCTTCCGCATCTTTTGGTTCCATTTTACCGCCAAGTATCAGTCGTAACTGACGACGACGTAATGCGCCTTCGTATAATTTTATCTCTTCCGGCGTTTCGGGTATGAGTTTGTTTACAGGTCTTGGTTTACCGTTAGGGTCCAGCGAAACAAAAGTATAGTAAGCTTCATTGCTTTTATACTTGTATTGCTGAATAGCATCTTCGCCATAAACGATCATATGTACTTCCATGCTGCTGTTAAACGAACGGGTAACTTTTGCCTGAATATGCACCACATTCCCAATTTTAATGGGCGTTTCAAAAGAAATATTATCAACCGAAGCGGTTACCACCGGGGCTGCACAATGTTTCATGGCCGCCAATGCAGCGGCTATATCCATCCAATACATTAAACGGCCACCCATCAGGTTGCCAAAATTGTTGGTATCATTTGGTAATACCAACTCCGTCATCACCACTAGTGATTCGCTTGCTTTCTTGTCAATAGCCATTTAAAAAATTTTGGTAAAGATACTATAACCCGTTTTTTTGCCAGAGGACTTACTTTATGAATTCAGGAATTTTTCGCATTGCTTCCAAAAGGAGAAAAAAGAAGGAAAGTATCGCTTTACCTTCAGCAATAATTTTTTCTTGTGAAAATTAAATTGGTTAAAAAACAAGGTTTCTTTCACAAGAAAAACAGGCGTGCCCTCCTGCAATGAAGGATGTATTTTAAACAATTGATGTGGGAAGATAATACTGGCCGATTTCATTATGAGTGCAAACAATATGCACATGAATTTGTTTGATTGACAAACTGATTACATGGAAACTTTAAAAGACAAAAAAATATTGATAGCAGGTGCCACCGGTGGCATAGGTTCTAAAACAGCAAAGCTGCTGGCATCCGCCGGAGCGATAGTTTTTTTAACCGGGCGTAACAAAGAAAAATTACAGGAAGTGGCTGCAGATTGCGACATTCCTGCCGAAAGAATTTTTGCTGCAGACATCTCAGATCCTGCAGCAATAGAGCAACTGAAGGAAAATTATTTTGGCCAGGCGGACAACATTGATATACTGCTGAATGCTGCCGGCATTGGCATCATCAAACCAATAGACACTTTAACAGCACATGAATTCATGCAATCCATCCAAACCAACCTGTTCGCATCATTTCTCCTCTTAAAAGCATTTTTGCCTTCTATGAAAGAAAATAAAAAAGGGCTGATCATTAATATACCCGGTGTGCTGGGCAAAGTGCCGATGGCGGGAGCTGCGGCATACAGCGCCAGCAAGTATGGCCTGGTAGGACTAACGCAAAGTGTAAGGGAAGAAATTAAGCGAACCGAAATTCGCATTACCAACCTTTTTTTGGGAGGGGTTGATTCGCCTTTCTGGGATAACATCGATCTGAGGGTACAAAAAGATAAAATGATTATGGCAGATGAAGCAGCAAAAACCATCTGGTTCCTTTGCCAGCAGCCACGCAGCGCAGTGGTAAGTGAGATGGTAGTGCAGCCCTTCAACCACCAGGCCATCTGATCTTGCAAATACTTTTTTCATTTATTTGGTAGATCGTTCCTGATTGCAGAATTTCGGCATTCCAAAAGCCATATATGATCTCATTTGATAATACGGAATACGCATTTGCTTATAAAACCACAGCAGAACTTAAAAAAGCAAATTTTCTATTTTACACCATGGGCAAGCCCTTGCTGTTAAAACTGGGACTTGGTATTATGCCCGCTGCCATAAAATGGAACCTGCCATTTACGAAAACCCTATTGCGGAAAACAATTTTTGGACAGTTTGTGGGTGGAGAAACCTTACAGGAAACAGCCGCTGTGGCCAATAAGCTGGAGCATTACAATGTACAGGTTATTCTTGATTACGGCGTAGAAGGCGGCGCTGACGGTGAAGCTGGATTTGAATCCTCTACAGAAGAATTTGTCAATGTGATTAATTATGCTGCAACGCAGCAGAATATTCCTTTCATGAGCATCAAGGTAACCGGGTTTGTTCGCTTTGGTTTGCTGGAAAAAATTGATGCTGCTATGCATGAACTGCAGGGCTCATTGGTGAATCGCTATCGTGACGCTATTGAAGCGCTGCCTGCAAATGAGCAGGAAGAATGGCAAAGGGTAGTAGGCAGGCTGAAAAAAATATGTGATGCCGGTGCCGCAAAAAAAGTAGGAGTGTTAGTAGATGCTGAAGAAACATGGATACAGGACCCGGTGGATGCTATTACTATGCTGATGATGGATGAGTATAACAAACACCATGCAGTAGTGTACAATACTATGCAGTTATACCGGCACGATCGCCTGGCATTTTTAAAAGACTGCCACGAAGCAGCGACAGAACGGAATTTTATTTTAGGTGCCAAGCTGGTAAGGGGTGCTTACATGGAAAAAGAAAGAAAACGAGCGGAGGAACTCGGTTATCCTTCGCCCATTCAGCCAAACAAAGAGAGTAGTGATCGTGATTACAATGCGGCAGTTGAATTTTGCATTACCCACCTGGAAAATATTGCAGTAATCGTTGCATCGCACAATGAATACAGTAACCTCTATGCTGCAAAGTTACTCGACGAAAAAAAGTTATCACACAATCATCCTCATGTGCATTTTTCCCAATTATATGGCATGAGTGATAATATTACTTTTAACCTGGCAAAAAGCGGTTGCAGCGTTAGCAAGTACCTTCCCTTCGGCCCCATAAAAGATGTGGTACCTTACCTCATGCGCAGGGCACAGGAGAACAGTTCGGTATCCGGGCAAACCGGCCGTGAGCTTGGTCTTATTAAAAAAGAATTGAAACGAAGGGCGGCAAAAAAATAATTATTGTATCCTGAATATTTTATTTTCTGCAAGGGCAAATACCTGGTCTGATTTTTCAGGCGAAACGAGCTGTGTTCCTGTAAATTTTCCAAATGCCGGAAGCACGGCATAACCGCCCGCAGTATTAAAGTAAAAGCATGGCAATCTAAGCCGTTGTTTACCCAAACCGCTCATGCGTATGCCGGGGTGAATATGGCCGCTGAAACAATAATGGGTGCGTTCTGTATCATCACAACCAATATCGTGGGTAAACACAAACGGGTCTATCGTCAATATGTTTTCGTGCACGGTTATACCTGCGTCCGCATACCATTTCGCTGGTAAAATGTCATGATTACCTTGTACCAGGTGCAGTTCAACATGGGCTATATCTGCCCGCCATCTTTTAAACATGTCATGCTCTTTATTATCACGGCTATGAAAAAGGTCCCCAACAATAATGAGTTTTTTTGCTCCAAAATATTGTACTTCTGCCAGCAGCCGTTGCATATCTTCCTTAAAAATCGTTTGTGGGATACCGATACCATGCTTCCTGAAATGCCCGCTTTTGCCTATGTGCAAGTCAGACAGGATAAGCGTTTGCTGCTCTTCCCAAAAAATGGTACGGGCAGCACTTAGCAGGAAATGGTTTGATAGAATAATGTGTGGCAGGTAAGTATTCATTTAGAGAGCTAAGATTTAATTAATATTAAATTGACTTTGTAATGTTTTATTACTTACGTAATTTGTCCAAAAACTATTAAATTATGAGCAACCAAAACATGCATGCTGATTCACTAAGTAATGCCGAATTTGATAAGCCCAAATTACCAATGGGTTTAAATGTATTGACCATATTAACCTTTATTGGTTCTGCCATACAGGTTATTTTAGGTGCAGTTGGCTATTTTGGCGCAGAATCAAATTATAACAACAAAGATAAATTAATGGCGCAAATGAACTCCGGTGAAATGCCTAACTGGGCTAAATCTATGATGCCTGATCCTGCCAATTATGAAGAAATGGTGACCAAAAGTTTCGAAAACCGGTTACCGATATTCCTGCTTACACTAGTAGCCGCCGGACTTTGTTTTTACGGAGCACTGCAAATGCGTAAACTTAAAAAGCAAGGATATACTATTTATGTAATTGGAGAACTGTTGCCTTTTGTAACATCGGTACTGTTCCTTGGTATGTTCGCATTCACCGGTGCTATGTTTGCAGTTGGAGTAGGCCTTGTGGTATTGTTTATCTTGTTGTACACCATGCAGCGTAAGCATCTTATTTATTAAGTTGCTTCTTTTCTCTTATTAGTTTGTAAATCCTGATAGCACTCATCAGCAATAAGATAAAAAGAACCAAACCAATTACACCCCAAACAAGGCTCATGCTTTGTTTTACGGTTACAAGCATTACAATAGCCACCAGTAAAATGGTGGCTATTTCGTTCCATATACGCAATTGCGTAGAACTGAAACGAAAAATACCTTTCAGCTGTTCGGTATATATTTTTTGTAGCGTAAAATGATAAGCATACAACGCCGATACAAACACCAGTTTTATTGCCAGCCATTGAGGAATACTGCCATACAGCCAACCCATCCATGCGCCAAGAATTACAGTAAGTATTGCAGACGGCCAGGTAATACCCAGCCATAGGCGCTTTATCATAATAGTGAATTGCTGTTGCAGGATGGATCTGTCCGGCTCTGGTTTTTCATTTGCTTCGGTGTTGTATATAAACAACCTCGGCAGGTAGAACATACCGGCAAACCAGGTAACAATAAAGATGATATGAATGGCTTTTACGTAAAAGTACATGCTGCATTTGCTGCTGCCAATAAACCTTGCGTTGGCAACTTATTTTCCTCACCTTAAAAAAGATTTTTATTTCAATATCCCATTAAGCAGTTTCATCCACCAGATGTTCCAGCGCTTTCACCCATGCAGGATGCGTATTCATACATGGTATCATCTGGTAGCTTTCTCCCCCGGCTTCCATAAATTCTTCCTTGCCTCTTTCGGCAATTTCTTCCAGCGTTTCCAGGCAATCGCTTACAAAAGCAGGGCAAACGATGAGCAGTTTTTTAATGCCCTCTTTAGGCATTTCCTGCAGGCGTATATCGGTAAAGGGTTGTAACCAACCACGCCCCAACCTTGATTGGAAAGAAATACTATACTTGTTAACAGGGATTCCCAGTTTTTCCATCACCAGTTTGGTGGTAGTAAAAACCTGGTGGCGGTAGCATACATCGTGTGCCGGCGACGCTACTTCGCAACAGTTCTCTACTTTCAGGCAATGGCAACCCGTTGGGTCGCTTTTGCGGATATGCCTGCCCGGTACACCATGGTAACTAAAAAGTAAATGATCGTATTCCTGTTCAAGATATGGCCGCATACTTTCTGCAAGTGCATCCACGTATTCGGCATTGTTATAATAAGGCGCAACAAAACTTAATTTAAACGGGTAATTGTTTTTGCTATGTGCTGTCTTTGCATGTTCAACAGCCGTTTCGTAACTGCTCATGGCATAATGCGGGTAAAGTGGCACCGCAATTACTTCTTCCAGGCCCGGTTGCCTCTCCATCAGTTTGGCAAAAGCCGCTTCGGGGGTCGGGTTACCGTATCGCATTGCAATTTCTACTGGCTCTGCCACATGTTGCTGCAATGCCTGCTGTAATTGTTTGGTTAACACAATCAGGGGTGAGCCATCTTTGGTCCAGATGGTTTTATAGGCTTCGGCCGATTTCGGCGCACGCAGCGGCGTAATAATTCCCCTCACCAGCAATAGTCTTAACAGGTAAGGATAGTCAATCACACGCCCATCCATCAGGAATTCATCAAGGTATTTTTTTACATCTTTTGTATCGGTACTTTCCGGCGATCCGAGGTTCATCAGCAAAATGCCACGCTTCTTTTCGGTCATAATTTTTAAATATTTGCAAAGGTATACAGGCATTACAGCATTTGACTAAAAAAGTTTTACGTCAGTATTTCAACTGACCAAGATCATGATTAGAAATGACAATGTAATGACATACAAATTAGTTAGCCAACTGATTGCAGAGTAATTTTGTGCCATCTAAAACAGGTATAACTACTGGTTGATCAATTGCAAATGACAGATATTACTTCTTTTTTTATTGCGGGCTTAAACTACAAAAAATCTGATGCTGCCATCAGGGGCAGGTTCTCTATTAATAGTGATCAATATGCACACATCATCAGCCTTGCAAAAGAGCAGGGGCTGTGTGATTTTTTTGTATTGAGTACCTGTAACCGCACAGAAATATTTGGATTTGCTTCCAGCCAGGATCAATTGCCGGCGCTGCTTTGCAGCCAAACGGAAGGTTCGTTGGAAGAATTTAAACAAGTGGCCTATCAAAAATCAGGAATCAAAGCAATTGAACACCTGTTTAATGTAGCTGCCGGTTTAGATTCTCAGATACTAGGTGATTACGAAATCGTTGGGCAGATAAAACTCGCTATAAAATTTTCGAAGGAACATACCTGTATGAGCCCTTACCTGGAGCGGATGGTGAATGAAGTGTTGCAGGCTTGCAAAAAAGTGAGGACTACTACAGCCATGAGCAGTGGTACTGTTTCAGTTTCCTTTGCAGCAGTACAATTCGCCCGTACTTATTTTGGCTCTATGGCCGGCAAGCAGATAGTGTTGCTTGGTACAGGCAAGATTGGTAGCAATACTTGTAAAAATATTGTAGATTACCTGCCGGGTGCAACGGTTACGCTGGTAAACCGCACCAACGCCAGGGCAGAAGAACTCGCCGAAAAATTCCAACTTGCTTATGCGCCTTTTGATGAATTGCATCAGAAAGTAGCTACGGCCGACCTGGTAATTGTGGCCACCAATGCCGATGAGCCCATCATCCTGGAAGAACATGTTGCCGGAAATGGGCCAAAACTGGTGATCGATTTGTCGGTACCCTGTAATGTATCACCTGCGTTGAGAGGGTTAGAAAATGTGGTATTGATGAACGTAGATGAATTGAGTAAGATAAAGGATGAAACTCTGCAGAAACGTAAGCAGGAAATACCGAAGGTTAAAATGATTATTGCTGAGCACATTGAATCATATATTACCTGGCATGAACAAAGAATACATGTACCTGTTTTAAAAGCAGTAAAAACACATTTGCAGAAAATGCATGTGGAGCTGGGATACCAGTTGGCGGCAACACCCGTTTTTGTAGATGCTGATAGAGCAACCCGGGAAAAAATTCAAAAAGCCATAAATGGAATGGCGATAAAGATGCGCACGCATAATTCTAAAGGCTGCCACTACATAGAAGCCATGAATGATTTTATAGCTTCTGCTTCTAATTAGTTAATGCAATCAACAATCAAAATAGGAACAAGGGAGAGTCAACTGGCCGTTTGGCAGGCTACCGAAGTGCAAAGACTTTTGGCGGCCAATGGTTATAAGGCTGAGTTGCTCTTGATAAAAAGCGAAGGAGATATTGACCTCAAGACACCGTTGTATGAAATGGGGGTACAGGGAATTTTTACCCATAGCCTTGATGTAGCGCTGCTAAATAATAAAATTGATATTGCCGTGCACTCCATGAAGGATGTGCCTACGCAGTTGCCCCAGGGATTGGTGCAGGCGGCTGTGTTGAAGCGTGGCAATTACAAAGATCTTTTCGTTTTCAACAATACATTAAAAGCAGCCGATAAAAATGGTTTTGATGCATTGCAGCATTCCCTGGTAAGTGAAACGCCATCCGTAGAAGACCTTGCAATGCTGCAGGCCATCAGCATTGGTACCAGCAGTACACGACGTAAAGCCCAATGGCTGCATAGGTTTCCGGCGCATACCATAGAAAATATCAGGGGAAATGTAAATACCCGTTTGGCAAAATTGCAGGAAAGTAAATGGCATGGTGTGATATTTGCGGCTGCAGGGCTTGAAAGGGTAGGGCTTCGGCCTGATGATGCAGTAGAACTAGATTGGATGTTACCTGCACCTTCGCAAGGAGCCATCATGGTAGCGGCAAATGCAGGCGATGAAGGAATACTGGATGCCTGCCAATGTTTAAACGATGCTGATACCGCCACCTGTACCAAAATAGAAAAAGATTTTTTAAGAGAATTGATGGGAGGCTGCACCACGCCCATTAGCGCATTGGCAACTATTAACAATGGGCAGGTTCATTTCCAGGGAAGTATCCTAAGCCTTGATGGTGCCAGCAAAGTGACTGTTGAAAGAAAAGTAGCCTTAGCTGAAGTAGCCAACCTGGGCACTTCCATGGCAAACGAATTATTAAATAATGGAGGAAGAGCCATAGCCAATGCAATCAGGCAACAACCATAATATACAGGTGCTTTGCACCAGGCCGGTATCGGAAATGCTGGTGGAAGATGCTGCAGCAAAAGGTATCGGGCTCGATGTGTTATCATTTATTGCAACAGCGCCTATTGAAACGGTAGAAGTTCAGCAGGAAGTAGATCATGCATTATTACTTTCTACAACTGTAGTTTTTACAAGCATGAATGCGGTGGAAGCCGTAGCGGCATTTATGCTAGAGACTATCCCGGACTGGAGGATATATTGTATTGGCAATACCACCCTTAAACTGGTAGCAAAATATTTCGGCGAAGAAGCCATTGCAGGTACTGCAAATAGTGCGGAAGCATTGGCCGAACTCATTATAGAAGAAGGAGCAACAGATGAAGTGATCTTTTTCTGCGGCGATCAAAGGCGGGACGAATTACCAGGGTTATTGGAGGAACATGAAATATTTGTAGATGAGGTGGTCGTTTATCAAACTGTTGCAATACCGCAAAAAGTAGAAAAGCATTACAATGCAATACTTTTCTTCAGCCCTAGTGCAGTACATAGTTTTTTTTTGGTGAACGCATTAGATGAACATGCAATTGTATTCGCCATTGGCGAAACAACAGCAAAGGCCGTAGCACAATATTGTTCAAATAAAGTTGTGATAGCGCCTCAGCCGGGAAAGGAAGAACTTGTTCGTGAAATGATCAGTTTCTTTGCATAAATAAAACAAAGCGTTCTTAATAAGCAATTTTAATTAATAAACATGTTACAAAACGATTTACTACTCCGGGCTTTAAAGGGAGAAAAAACAGAAAGAGTGCCCGTGTGGATGATGCGTCAGGCCGGCAGGTATTTACCAGATTATTTAAAGCTGAAAGCGAAATATGATTTCTTTACCCGGGTGCAAACCCCGGAACTGGCCACCGCTATTACGCTACAGCCTATTGACCAGGTGGGCGTAGATGCTGCCATCATCTTTTGTGATATCCTCGTAATTCCACAGGCCATGGGCCTGGAAGTGCAGATGGTAGATGGCAAAGGTCCTTACTTGCCAAAGGTGATACAAACATTAGCAGACGTAAATGCATTAACAACGGAAGGTGTTGAAGAAAGCCTGAAATACGTTGGCGATGCCTTATCGCTTACAAAAAAAGAATTGAATGGTCGTGTGCCCTTGATTGGTTTTGCTGGTGCACCATGGACCATACTTTGTTATATGGTAGAAGGCAAAGGCAGTAAAACATGGGATAAAGCCAAGCAGTTTGCTTACACCCAACCGGCTGTGGCCCACCAACTGCTACAAAAAATAACAGACATTACTATAAGCTACCTGAAGGCACAGGTTAAAGCTGGCGCCGATACCGTGCAGGTGTTTGATAGCTGGGCAGGAAGCCTGAGCCCCGCAGATTTTAAAATATTTGCTCAACCTTATTTATTGCAGATTGCTGATGCGCTAAAAGATGATGCGCCCGTAATATTGTTTCCGAAAGGAACCTGGCATGCATTGGAAGAGCTGAGTAAATCTTCAGCATCAGGTATTGGTATAGACTGGTGCATTGATCCAGCAATGGCCAGGAAATTTACCAACAACAACATTACGTTGCAGGGTAACTTTGATCCTGCCAAATTACTTGCGCCAATACCCGAAATTAAAAAAGCAGTTAAAGAAATGATTGATGCCTTTGGTACCCACAGGTACATTGCCAACCTTGGTCATGGCATTACTCCTAATGTTCCGGTTGATCATGCCCGGGCATTTGTAGATGCGGTGAAAGAATACCAGCCGGCAACTTCGGAAACTGTTGCCTGATAAAATAAAATGACAATGGAAATAAAAGATAAATGGATAAGCATTGTTCATCAGTTACAGGATGATATTTGCAGCGCCCTGGAAAAGGCTGACGGCAAAGCCGTTTTCGTAGAAGATAAATGGGAAAGGGCAGAAGGTGGTGGCGGCAAAACAAGGGTGATAGCCAATGGTAATGTAATAGAAAAAGGAGGGGTGAATACCTCTATTGTTTTTGGAAAAGTAACAGCACAGATGCGCAGCCAGTTGAGCGTGCCAAACCTGGGAGCGGATAGTAAGTGGTTCGCTTGTGGTATAAGCCTGGTCATTCATCCGGCCAACCCGTTTGTGCCAACGGTACATTGTAATTACCGCATGTTTGAATTGTATGATGGCGAGGGTGCATTAGCAGATCGCTGGTTTGGTGGCGGAACTGACCTAACGCCTTATTACTTGTTTGATGAAGATGCAACATATTTTCACCAGCAATATAAGGCCGTATGTGATGCATTTGATGCATCGTTTTACCCTGACTTTAAAAAACATTGCGACGATTATTTTGTGAATACGCATCGTAATAATGAGCGCCGCGGAATAGGCGGTATTTTTTATGATTACCAGAAGCCATCCGCAGAGAAAAATGTAAACTTCTGGATGGATTTTGGAAAACAATGTGGAGAAACATTTATTACATCATATATTCCTATTATTGAAAAAAGAAAGGAAACTCCTTACCAAAGCGATCACAAATATTGGCAGGAGATTCGCCGGGGGCGTTACACAGAGTTTAACCTGGTGCACGATAGGGGGACGATCTTTGGCTTAAAAACAAATGGCAGAACAGAAAGTATTTTAATGAGCCTGCCACCCACCGTTCGGTTTGAATACAATTATCAACCGGAACCCGGCAGCGAAGAAGACAGGTTATTGCAGGTTTGCCTGCAGCCAAAAGACTGGATAAACAATACCATCAGCGAAGCGGAAAAAAATGAATGGGCTGCCCGAACTAATACCTGCTAAGGCAAATAATAAAATAAGCTTTTATGGAACTGATTAGAAGAAACCGGATTTTGAGAGCAACACCAGCCATCAGGGCAATGGTGGCAGAAACCATTTTAACACCCGCAGATTTTATTGCTCCAATGTTTATTGATGAAGGCACCGGTGTGGAAACGGAGATTGCATCGATGCCCAATTATTACAGGCGGAGCATTGACGGAACCATAAAAGAAGTAAAACTGTTGTGGGATCTGGGAATCCGATCGGTGTTGTTGTTTATAAAATGTAAAGACGAATTAAAAGATAATACAGGCAAGGAGGCATGGAATAAAAACGGCCTGATGCAACGCAGTATCAAAGCAATTAAAGATGCTGTACCAGGCATGTATGTAATGACCGATGTAGCACTCGATCCTTTTTCTTCATACGGCCATGATGGTATTGTAGAAGATGGAGAGATCGTGAATGATGCTACTGTAGAAGCATTGGTGAAAATGAGCATCAGTCATGCTGAAGCAGGCGCAGATATGGTTGCACCTAGTGACATGATGGATGGAAGGATCGGCGCCATACGGCAGGGACTGGAAGAAAATAATTTTACCAGGATGGGTATTATGGCTTATAGTGCCAAATATGCTTCTTGTTTTTACGGCCCTTTCCGGGATGCACTTGATAGCGCACCTGGCTTTGGTGATAAAAAAACTTACCAGATGGATTTTGCCAACAGGATAGAAGCAGTAAAGGAAGCCCTGATGGATATAGAAGAAGGTGCAGATATTGTAATGGTAAAACCCGGGCTGCCTTATCTTGACATTGTGAGAGAAGTAAAGAATGCGGTGGATGTTCCGGTAAGTGTTTATAATATCAGTGGTGAGTATGCCATGATAAAGGCAGCAGCAGAGAGAGGCTGGATAGATGAAAACAAAGCCATCATCGAAACGCTCACTTCTATAAAAAGAGCCGGCGGAGATCTGATTGCAACTTATTTTGCGAAAGATGCTGCAAGGTTGCTTTCCTTGTAATAACGAGAAACGAGAAACGAGAAACGAGAAACGAGAAACGAGAAACGAATAACGAGAAACGAGAAACGAATAACGAGAAACGAATAACGAGAAACGAATAACGA
>JBBSKH010000064.1:0-21147 GCA_038256495.1 Chitinophagales bacterium | reverse complement strand
ATTGATAAATTTCAGCATTGGCTATACGAGCATCCTACACATACGCATGAAGAAAGAACTGCGGCATGGCAAGCGGTGCTGGCAGAATTTCAGGATGATGTAGTGGATTACAGCGGGCTGGAAGCCTACCGCAGCAATGCATGGCAGAGGCAATTACATTTGTTTGAAGTGCCTTTCTATTACATTGAATATGGTATAGCTCAACTAGGTGCCATCGGCATGTGGATGCAGTATAAGAACAATAAAGAACAGGCTATTGAAAATTATACCAATGCACTTGCATTGGGTGCCACCAAAACCTTACCGGAGCTATTCAAAACAGCCGGGCTGGAATTTGATTTTTCTCCCGCAAAAATTAAAGTGCTGATGGATTTTGTGAAGGAAGAAATGAAAAAGATATAGCGCTTACTGGAAGATATTTTTAAGCCTGCATTAATTGCAGTTTTTTTTATTTCTTACAATCATCGCAAATGCCGGTAACCACCATGGCTGCCTTTGCAGGCACGAAGCCTTTGGGCAGTTTTACCTCCGGTACGGTAACGTCATCAAGGCAAAATGTTTTATCGCAATTATTGCAGATGAAGTGTACGTGGTTATCGTGGTGATGGCCCTGCTGACAGTTTTGCTTGCACAATGCATATAAAACGGAGTTATCTGTTGTGGGTATCTGGTGAATGATGCCTTTGTCAACAAAGGTTTGCAAGGTTCTGTAAACGGTTACCCTGTCAAATGCTGCATCGGTATTCTTTTCAATATCGGCATGTGCCAGCGCACCTTCGGATTCATAAAATAATTCCAGGATCCTTACCCGGCTTTCGGTAACGCTCAGGCCATTCTTCTTTAATATGTCGGTATGCTTTTCCATTGTATTAGCCGGGGTTGTTGGTAAAGCCGCTCATGAAACGCTTTGGTTTCACATTTTCTTTCAGCAAACCTTTAATGTCTGTCATCAGCTTTTGGATCTCGTCTTCCTTCAGCCCGTCGTAAATACCTCTTACCCTGCGGTATTTATCAACCAATGCAAAAAACTGTGTGTGTATGAATTCGTCTTCTATCCGTTGGGTGCTGTCTGGTTTGCCATTATCAATCAAGTAACCAAGGCGGGCCATGTTGTACAAGTCTTTTTTATCGCCTGTTAAAAAAAGCCAGTTGGGGTTATTCACAGCCACTTTATCGGCGCCCTGCAGCTCATTTATTTTATAAGAGCCGTCATCTTTTCTCATCAAAATGCCATTTACCATGCGCTGTTCGTAAGCTTTCATCAGGGGTACGCTGTCTACTTCCGGCATACAGGTATGAGACAGGATCAAAAAATCGGGCTCAGTTTTGTACTGGTCAAATACCCTGCGCAAGTTGGCATTCATCTTAGGGCAAATGCCTTTGCAGGTAGTAAAGAAATATTCAGCAACATATACTTTACCGTCTGTTTCGTCCTGAGTGATTTTTTTACCATCCTGGCTCACAAAACTAAAAGCGGGCACTTCAGGATTTATAACCGCCAGTTTAGATGCAGAGAAATCGTAATCTTTAAAAATAAAAAAGTAAAAGCCCGCCAATAACAGAGCGAAAAAGCCAATGTAAATCCATAATTTATTTTTCATCATCTCCGGTTCTATTATTTCAATGCAAATTTACGCCGATAGCAGCGGGCAATAAAATATTAGATGATGCTGAATGTTAAAGTTGCAACAATAGTGCAAAAATTATTACCTTTACCCGGAATGAATCTTAAAATAAACTGGGATGGATTGGGCATTATTACTTCGCTGGCATGTGCAGTACATTGTGCTTTATTGCCGCTCGTTGCAACCAGTTTGCCTTTGTTTGGTATCAACATCATTCATAACCTTTTTTTTGAATGGGGTATGATAGGGCTGGCTTTTGCGGTGGGTATCTACTCCCTGCTGCATGGCTACCAAAAGCACCACAGGTCTTTGTTTCCCCTACTGACATTTTTTATAGGCTTCGTCTTCCTGGTTACCAAACAATTTTTTCATTCTTTTGAATTGGTCTTTCTCATACCGGCTGTATTGCTTATTGTTGGTGCACATCTCATGAACTACCGGTTTTGCAGGAAAACCAAATGCCGCTCCGCTCACCATAGCCACTAAAACACATTTGCTGTATCTTGTACAAAATATTTTTTATGAGATATATGTTTTTGTTCATTGCCTGTTTGGCGGGTTTTGTTGCTATGGCTCAGTCAAAAGAGGAGCAGGCAATTTTAACTGCAATGGATCAACAGAGAATAGCCTGGAACAATGGTAACCTGCAGGACTTTATGGAAACATACTGGAAAAACGATTCGCTGATGTTTATTGGCAAGAGCGGCGTTACTTATGGCTGGCAAAATACTTTAAACAATTATAAAAAAGGATATCCAGATACCGCTGCCATGGGCAAGCTTAAATTCGATATCATACAAGTGAAACGATTATCGGTATTGTATTTTTCGGTGGTGGGCAAGTGGCAGTTGAGCAGGAGCGTCGGAGATTTGAGCGGTCATTTTACTTTGTTGTTTAAAAAGATAAAAGACAAATGGCTGATCGTGATGGATCATAGCAGTTAACGAATTACACTTTCCACTTACTACGCAGGTATCTGATCAGTAAAATAAAAGTTACCAGCGAAATCAGGTAGTAAATTA
This sequence comes from Chitinophagales bacterium, assembly GCA_038256495.1. Taxonomy (GTDB): domain Bacteria; phylum Bacteroidota; class Bacteroidia; order Chitinophagales; family Chitinophagaceae; genus Ferruginibacter. The sequence continues at coordinate 18,500 of JBBSKH010000064.1, read as the reverse complement.
TGTTTTGCCAGCCCGGGCTATCTGCATAAAAAGCATAACCCATGTAAATGCCAAACAGCACATTGGCTATCATCCAAATCAATGTAACCGCAATAGAATTTATTATCAGCACAAAAAAGCCTCTTGCATCGTCTTCCATTCCCATTACTGCAATTTTTACCGGATCAATAATTTTTTAAAATCGGCGCTGTCGCCGTTGAAAACATTAAAATCTACAAAAGCATCAATACCGTTTGCCCGGCCTTTCTCGTTGTGTTGCCAAAAATGCCAGTGGCGTTTTATGCGTGGCTTATCTTTTACAAAATAGTGCGCCACCCATAACGGGTACTCGTCAAAACGGCCCTGCAAAAAGGTTTCGTAAAAAACCACGTTGGTATAAATGATGGGTTTAACCTTATATTTTTTTTCCACCATTGCAAGCCAATCGGCTACCCGTTGCTGTAAGTCCGTTACTGATGCACCATTTACCTGTTCTATGTCCAGTACCGGTGGAAGGTCGCCTGGCTCCAGTTTTACATTATCAATAAAATTCTCCGCCTGTGCTTTGCCGCTTTTGCTGGCTATGAAAAAATGATATGCACCTCTTGGTATACCTGCTTTACGAGCCTGTTTCCAGTTGCGTTTAAACTGCGGATCCTGCCGGGTGATACCTTCTGTTGCTTTCATAAACGCAAATCCCAGCCGAATGTTCTCTACTTCCATATCTTTTACCAGCTCCCAGCCGATCGTTTTCTGGTACCGGCTTACATCAATACCATGAATGGTATATTTTGTAGGCATATCAATACCAAATGCAGGATAATGTACAAATGAAGGCGGATTGTAAATCCGGTCGAATAAGTAAAATGCTGCTGCAAAAGATGCCAGCACGAAGATGATAATGATCCAGCCTTTTGTTTTCTTTTTCTTTGATCTGCCAGCCATGAAGTCCTATAATATTTTCCTTGCTGTAAAACTATAACATTAGCGGATAACCTGCATGACCAACTTTTTGTTGCCTGCTATCACCTGCACCTGGTATATGCCCCTTGCCCAGTGGTGGGTGGGAATAAAAAGGAGCTCTGCGCCGTTTACCAACTGCACTTGCCGGCGATAAACCAGTTGTCCAACGGAATTTAATATCCTGATATCTGCAGCGCTGGCATTAAAATCATGAATAAAAAGCTGCATCGGGTCGCTCACGGGGTTAGGGTTAATTTCTACAATGCCCTGGCCCGAATTGGAGGCTGTGATCTTTTGGGTGCTATTATTTTTAGAGATGATCTGGAGCTCAGGGTCTATCAATACTGTATCTGCAATGAAGCCAATATTTTCCCTGAATTGTTGGCCGTTAAAAGTATTGTTTACGATGATGGTTTTCTGCTGCGTGGCATTCCTGAACTGTAATGCTACGGGCATTTCAAAAAACGGAACACTGGGATGAGAAGTTACCTGGTTCATTTTTATATTAACAATGGAACTGCCCAACTGGCTCCACTGAACGCTGTAAGACGGGTAACCTTCACCCTCATACCACTGCTTAAAAAATTTCGTCAAATCCTTTCCGCTGACCTGCTGCAGGTGTTGCTGCAGGTTTGCGGTGCTTACAAAACCATAAGCCAGTGCAGGATCATTCAGATAGTTGTTGATGCCTTTAAAAAACAAGCTGTCGCCCAGCACAAACCGAAGCATATTCACCAGGTAGGAGCCCTTGTTATAAGACAACTGCCCGCTGAAGATCCGGCTTACGCTGCTGGTGTCATATACTTTTACTGAACCGCCGGGCGTGGAAGTAATACTGGCCAGCACATTTCTCCTGTTAATGTAAATGTTTGCAGGGTATGCGTCTTCCATATAAATGGCGGCAAGGTAGGTGGCAAAGCCTTCGTTCAGCCAGATGTCCTGCCAACTGTAGGTGGTCAGCTTATTGCCAAACCATTGGTGCCCCAGTTCATGTGCCATCAGGCTTTCATTAGGGCTCACCAAAAAAGTGCTGGTCTGGTGTTCCATACCACCGCCCCAGCCAAACTGCACATGGCCATATTTTTCTTTAATGAAGGGGTAGTCGCCAAAGCGGCTGCTGAAGAATTGCATTGCATTCAACACTTTGGGGGTTTGTGCCTGAAAGATGGCAAGGCTTTCCGGATAACAATAGGTCTGCATGGGCAAATTCGTATTTCCCAATTGAACCGTGTTGTTAAAAACGGTGTAGTTCGTTATAGCAAAGCAAATCAGGTAAGTGGCAATGGGGTATCGGTGTTTCCAGTGAGTGATTGTTTTATTGCCCGCAGCGGCCGTTTCAGATTGCAGCAATCCATTGCTGGCCGCTTTATAAATGTTGGGATGGGTAATGTACACATCCATGGAATCCGCTTTATCATCCAGCCCGTTTTTGCAGGGCCACCAATCCCTTGCGCCGTAGGGCTCACTCAGGGTCCACATAACCGGAACGCTGGCATGAGTTGATTGCACAAAGGATCCAAAACCGGTATTGGGGGGTACGCCTTTGTAATAGATCGTTACCGAATCCAGTTGACCTGTGTTAACGGTATTGCTTAACAGCACCTGCAGGCTGTTGCTGTTTTGAGAATAGCTAAGGCTGATGTTCCGTTGTAGTACACTATCGGTGGCCAATGGTGCCATCATATCAAGCGTAATGGAGTTTGTAGGTGCAACGGCAGTAAAATAAAAGGTAACATTTCCACTGATGTATCGTACAGCGGGATCTGCTTCCCAACGGCAGCGCAGGTATTTAATATCAAAATTATCAGAAGCAAAAGAAGCAGTCTCGCCCAGCACGATTCGCTCGTGAGCCCTTGCTTCCATTTGGGCTATTTCCTGCGTATTAAAAGTCTGTGCAAAGCAGTAATTTATTAATAAGGTAGCTATCAGTATGAAACGCATTCGTAAAAATATTTTTATTTTAAACTTAAGTTAAGAGCCCGCCCAAAAGTAAAAAAAGGACAATAATGGGCCGCTGCATTCGTTAATGGAGTTACATTTTAATGAAAACGCAGCTCCCGGTTAAATATTTTTCGGCCGGGAAATTAAACTATTACGAATGCAGTTGAAATCCTTTATCCTTGTTGTTACCTGTTCTGTCATTTCCATTGTTGCAACTGCTAATAGTGCAGATACCACCCGGCCGGTAGTGCTCGCTATGAACACGGCTGCACCCAAAAATGTGACGATACTAAAAGCCGCCAATGTAATTTACCCAGAAATGCTGGAAGGTCAACAGGGTAATTTTATACCATATGTTGAGCAGTTTTCTGAGAAGCGCCGCACTTACTTAATAAGAACCTATACAAAGGCAAAAAATTTCTTCCCCAAAGCAAAAATTATTTTTAAGAAATACGGGGTACCCGAAGAATTTTTGGTGTTGATGGCGTTAGAAAGCGCTTTCAACGGCAATGCTGTTTCAACTGCTGGGGCAGTTGGCTATTGGCAAATAATGGATGATGTAGCTAAAGAATTTGGATTAAAGATTATTACCGGTCAAAAAAAGGGAACGGTTGTTAAAGCTAAACCAGTGGCCGGCAAAAATAAAAAACCGTTGCTAACTGATGATCGCAAAAACTTCAGTAAATCAACCCATGCGGCTGCCCGTTACCTTAAGGACAGATTGCGCAACCTGGATAACGATTGGTTACTTGTAGCAGCCAGCTACAACTGGGGCGTAGGTAATGTTTGGAAAGCTATGGAGAGAGCCGGCAAGGCAAACCCCACTTTTTGGGATATTAAAGACAAGTTACCCGCTGAAACAAGGGCTTACGTAATGAATTTTATAGCGTTGAATGTGTTGTTCAAAAACTATGAAAATTTCCACAACGACGATCTTTGTTTCAAAGATATAATGCTACAGAATGAATAGCCTGCTGATGGCTGCAACTGCCTGCGGCTAAAGCATCACGGGTTAAGCCTTATGCCTTACCTTTGTTGCAATGCCGCAGATAAATTTCAATGATACCATCAACCTGCTCAGTAAACTTACACCTGCACGGGCGTGGAACGGTGTAAAAGTGCTAAGCAGTTATTATGTAAGCCTGCTGCGCAAAAAGCCTGTGCAATGGGGGCTTCCCGTTTCAATATCATTTGAACCTACTACCAGTTGCAACCTGCGCTGTCCCGAATGCCCAAGTGGCCTGAGGGCTTTTACCCGTCCTACGGGCATGCTGCAGAAGGATTTTTTCCGCCAAACAATTGATGAAATTCATAAGGAATTATTGTACCTCATCTTTTATTTTCAGGGCGAGCCCTACCTAAACACCGGTTTCCTTGAAATGGTGAAGTATGCCAGCGATAAAGGCATTTACACAGCCACAAGTACCAATGCCCATTACCTGAATGATGAGGCTGCACGCAAAACAGTAGAAAGCGGGCTTGACAGGCTTATCATTTCCATTGATGGAACAACGCAGGAAACCTATAAACAGTATCGGGTAGGCGGCAATATTGATAAAGTGATAGAAGGAGCCCGCAATATTGTAAAGTGGAAAAAAGAACTGAACAGTAAAACGCCTTTTGTATTTTTCCAGTTCCTGGTGGTAAAACACAACGAACACCAAATTGAAGAGATCAAGGCCCTGGCTAAAGAAATTGGGGTAGACGAGGTGCGCTTTAAATCTGCACAGGTATACGATTATGAGAATGACCCCAATCAACTGATACCATCTATTGATAAATACAGCCGCTACAAAAAAACTTCGGCAGGAGTTTATACACCCAAGAATAAACTGGCTAACCGTTGCTGGAAGCTGTGGCATGCCAATGTAATAACATGGGATGGCCTGGTAGTGCCCTGTTGTTTTGATAAAGATGCCATGCATCGCCTGGGCAACCTTAAGAACGAATCATTTAAAGCAATATGGCATAACCCCAACTACAAACAATTTCGTTCGGAGTTGATGATGGGAAGAAAAAACATTGATATTTGTGCCAACTGCAGCGAAGGTGTTTCCGTGTGGCGTTAGGCTTGTTAACCCGGCTCCGGTTGCTATAAAAATTCCTCCATGATAGAAAAAAAATTCAACAGTCATTTACGCCAGTTATTACTCCTGGCGGTTACTATTCTACTTGGTTGGCTGCTTGTTACGCAATTGTACATCTTCCTGCCAGGGCTTATGGGCGGAGTAACTTTGTATATCCTCAGCAGGGGCTTGTTTTTTCGCTGCATTTACAAATATCAATGGCGTAAAGGCTGGACGGCCGTACTATTTATTCTTGTTTTTTTTGTTATTATTTCCATTCCAATTTATGTGAGCGTGGTTATGGTGTCACCCAAAATTGATGAAATCATCAATAACCAGGAAAAGATCGTAAACACCATTAAAGACTTTTCCCACCGGGTATCAGATTATACCGGGTTTAAAATTTTGAACGAAGAAACAACCCGGAACATTTCAATGAAAATTTCTTCTTTCATACCCCGTTTGCTAAACAGTACACTACTGGTAATAACCAATATTGTGATGATGTTCTTCCTGCTGTATTATTTACTCGTAAATGGAGCAGGCATTGAAAGGTACCTGGGCAAGGCCATACCCTTAAAACGCAGCAACGTTGATATGCTGGCGCACGAAACCAAGAATATGATAAAAGCCAATGCGCTGGGCATCCCTATCATTTGTGTTGTGCAGGGAGCATTTGCAGCGTTGGGTTACTGGATTTTTGGTGTGGCCGACTGGGGACTCTGGGGTTTCTTAACAGGGCTCTTTGCCTTCTTTCCCATTGTGGGTACAATGGTGATTTGGGTGCCGCTCGTGATTTATGTGCTTTCAACAGGTGATACTTTTAACGGGGTGGGTCTGTTGTTGTACAGCGCTATTGTTACGGGCAATGTAGACTATATCACCCGCCTGGGCCTGCTGAAAAAACTAGGTGATGTGCACCCGATGATCACCGTTTTAGGGGTAATTGTAGGTTTAAACCTGTTTGGGTTTATGGGCCTGATCTTCGGTCCCTTGCTGGTGAGTTATTTTATCGTATTGGTTAAAATTTACTTCAACGAATTTGGCAACAACGAACATGATGAACTGCCTGAAATTGAAGTAACCCAAACAGAATAAAGGAATATTTTTTGGTGATAAAATCAGCGATGGGATAGAAGTGGTAGAATGGTGGTTTGATTATACGTGTAAAGAATACGGTGTTTCGTAACTATACACAAGTGTGTGTGCAACGTTGGAAGAATGGACAGATTATAGAAGAACAATTCTACTACTATAATTAATAAGGATAAAGTTTTGTTACAGGCCTGCCATCATTCGCATGTTGGCGGGTTTTTTTTTAATATTGCACAAACCACAATAAATGGGAATAGAAAAAGATATCAACCAGGTTAGCTTTCGCAGCAATGCGCAAAAGGCAACCATCAATTTTATTTATACTTATAATTGGTTGAGCGAAAAGATGAAATTGTTTTTTGACAAGGAAGACATCACCCAACAGCAATTTAATATCTTACGCATACTTCGTGGAGCAGGGAAGCCTATCAGCACCCTGCAGATCAGGCAGCGAATGCTTGATAAAATGAGTGATACCAGCAGGATTGTAGACAGGCTGGTGATAAAAGAACTGGTTAAAAAAAATACCTGCCCTAACGACAAACGACTGGTAGATGTAAGCATAACAGAGAAGGGTAAAAAATTACTTGAAAAGATAGATGGCTGCAGTAACGAAATGGATGCCATCTTAGATAATCTTGAAGAAACAGAGATAGCGCAGTTAAATACATTATTAGATAAAATAAGAGAAGGGAAATAGATAAATAGTACTAACCATGAAAAAAATCCTTGCCCTTGCCGGCTTTGTTATTACCTGTAATATATTACTTGCCCAGGTTCCACGTACCGAATTAAGGGCTGTTTGGGTAGCTACAGTAAGCAATATTGATTTCCCCAGCAAACCAACTATCAGCAGCGATGTGCAGCGTTCAGAGTTTATAAAGCTACTGGACATGCATAAACGAAACGGGATGAATGCGCTAATTGTTCAAATAAGGCCCGCCACGGATGCATTTTATCCCTCTGCCCTGGAACCATGGAGTGAGTGGTTAACGGGTAAGCAAGGTCGGCCGCCGGTGCCTTATTACGATCCACTTGAATTCATGATAGCCGAAACGCATAAACGAGGCATGGAATTCCATGCATGGATGAACCCCTATCGTGCGGTGTTTAATATCAACAGTTCTTCCATTGCTCCAACGCATGTTACCCGTATACACCCGCAATGGTTCGTGACTTATGGTGACAAAAAATATTTCGATCCGGGTAATAAAGAAGTGCAAAAGCATGTAACCGCCGTGGTAGAGGATGTAGTGCGCCGCTATGCCGTTGATGCCATTCATTTTGACGATTATTTTTATCCATACCGCCTACCGGGAAAAGAGTTCCCGGATGAAGCTTCTTATCGGAAATATGGAAATGGCATGAATAAAGATGACTGGCGCAGAAGTAATACCGATTCCATCATCCTGGCGCTGAGTAAGGTGATTAAACAGGAAAATAAAAAATGCCAGTTCGGTATCAGCCCGTTTGGCGTATGGCGCAATGCCGATAAGGACCCTATGGGAAGTAATACCAAGGCGGGCCAAACCAATTACGATGACCTGTATGCCGATATTCTTTTATGGTTGAGAAAGGGTTGGATAGACTATGTGGCACCACAGCTTTACTGGGAAATTGGCCACAAGCTGGCGGATTACAATACGCTTATTGAATGGTGGAGCCGAAACAGCTACGGGCGGAATTGCTATATTGGGATTGGTATTTACCGTGCCGGCAGTAATGCTGCTTGGCGAGATAAAACACAGCTTCCACGCCAGATAGAGAAATTGAGAAATACGCCTAATATAAATGGAATGATGTTTTTCAGCAGCCGTTCTTTTGATAAAAATCCAAATGGATGGAACGATAGCCTTCGCTTGAATTACTTTAAAGAACCGGCCCTTTTCCCTGCTATGCCCGATTAATGCAGGGGAAGGAGGCCCGTATTTTTTTTACCCTCCAGTTTGTCGCAATATTGCACAGAACCTAACCTGAATTTAAAAGGGATGCCCGTTGCCGCCTCAAATTTTAATTCCTGTTTGCAAAAAAATCCAAGGTTATTAACATAAAATTTTGAGGGAATTACCTGATTCTCGGTAAAAACTGTGGTAGGAATACCCGCCTGCATAGCAACAGAAACAGGAAAAGGCTTTACTGTATTGGGTTTCGTATATTTATCCTGGCAGAAAGCGCTCCCTTTCACAAAAATCATGCAAAAAAATAAAATTTTAAAGCTTTTAGTCATTTTTCAATTTTCATCGTTGTAAATTTACGTTTTTATTACCCCTTTGGGATTTTTTAAACCTTAAATAGTTTTTCAGTTTCATACCATGGCCCTGCACCAAAGTTTACAGCAAAAGTTTTTACAAAAACTCTCACCCCAGCAAATTCAGCTAATGAAATTGCTGCAGGTTCCTACGGCCATTTTAGAAGAACGTATTAAAGAAGAGATGGAAGAAAATCCAGCATTGGAGCAGGGTGAAGAAGGCCATGACGATGAAAACGAAACAGATGAATTTGAAGCTGATGTAAAAGACGAAGAAAAAGAGATGGATGGCAGCGAGGAGGATTACGACAATATTGATATTACTGAGTATGTGCAAGAGGGCGATGATGATATTGGCGACTATCGTTTAAAAGATGATAACTATCCCGAGGTAGATGATAGCCGGGTGATTCCTCACAAGGTAGAAACCAGCTTCATAGACCTGATGATGCAACAGCTGGGAATGCTCACCCTTTCTGACCAGCAGAAAAAAATTGCCATGCAAATAGTAGGCAGCCTTGATGATGACGGCTACCTGAGAAGAGAAATTACCTCCATTATTGATGACCTTGCTTTCAGACAAAATATAGAAAGCACGGAGGAAGAAATAGCAGAGCTGCTGGTAGAGATACAACAATTTGACCCGCCGGGCATTGGTGCCCGTAACTTGCAGGAATGCCTGCTGTTACAACTGGAAAGGAAACTAGACCAGGGGCAACCGGTAGAACTGTCCATATTGGTGTTGGAGAAATATTTTGACGAATTTACAAAGAAACATTACGAAAAAATTCAACGGGGGTTATCAATTGATGATGACCAGCTACGTGAGGTTATTCAGCAGATTGTAAAGCTGAACCCCAAGCCAGGTGGCATTGTGGGTGATGAGGGCAAGAACAACAATTATGTGATACCTGATTTTTTCATTGTAAACAACAACGGTAAACTGGAGCTGAGCCTCAACAGTAAAAATGCCCCAGACTTACGCATCAGCGAAGGATACAGAGATATGCTGAAGGATTACGATAAGGGGTCTAAAAAAGATAAACGGCAAAAGGAAGCGGTGATGTTCATCAAGCAAAAAATAGACTCTGCCAAATGGTTTATTGATGCCATTAAGCAAAGGCAGAATACTTTGTTGAATACCATGGAGGCCATCATGAATTACCAGCAATTATTTTTCTTTAGTGGCGATGAAACAGACCTGCGCCCCATGATTTTAAAAGATATTGCCGAAGTAACACACCTGGATATTTCCACCGTGAGCCGGGTAGCTAATAGCAAGTTTGTGCAAACAGAGTTTGGCACCTACCGGCTGAAATTCTTTTTCAGCGAAAGCTTGCAAACAGACAGCGGTGAAGAAGTAAGTACCCGGGAAGTTAAAAAGATATTGACAGATATTATAGAGGAAGAAACCAAGAAGCATCCCTACAGCGATGAGAAGCTTACGGAAATGTTGCAGGAAAAAGGTTATAATATTGCACGGCGAACTGTAGCCAAATACCGGGAGCAGTTAAACATTCCGGTAGCCCGCCTTAGAAAAGTTTTGTAAAATATTTGTATGAGCAGCGTTGCAATTCAATCATCCCATCAGCAGGACCCTGCACCCGCACCGGGTTACCTGGCATGGCCAGCACGGGTGTTGTCTGTTATCTTTCATCCCATATTCGTCCCCTTATATGTATGTGCCTTTATAGTGTATGTACATCCCTCATATTTTGCCGGTTTAAGTGATACGATCAAGCTCCGTTCCATGTTGGTCATGCTGCAAAACGCAGTATTTTACCCACTCTTCAGCATCGTTTTATTAAAAGCTGTGGGCTTTATTGAGTCAGTATTCCTGCGTACCCAAAAAGACAGGATCATACCGTATATGGCGTGCGGCATCTTCTTTTTCTGGACCTTTACTGTGTTTAAAGAACAGGCTATGTTCCCAAGGATCCTTCCTGCATTTATGTTGGGAGTATTTCTTGCATCCAGCGCTGCGCTCATAGCAAACATTTATTTTAAGATAAGCATGCATGCCATTGCCCTGGGCGGATGGCTCGGAATTTTCCTGGTAATTGCAAGGGATAACAGCATGCTGATGACCTGGCCCATAGCTTCGGTACTGCTTATAACGGGCCTGGTTTGTACTGCCCGCCTGCTGGTGAGCAATCATAGCAACAAAGATATTTATAGTGGTATTTTTGTGGGGCTCTTATGCCAGTTTATAGCCGCTTATGTTATGCTCTAACCATTTACAAGCTTACATAAAATGAAGAAGCCCCGTCCAATACCGGGGCTCTTCGTGTCCTGTAGTGCCTAACAAAAAAAGACTTAAAAGCTTCATGCTACTGCAATTGCTTCAATATTTTACCTCCCTGCATTAAGCCAGGCAGTATTATTATTAAGTTTAAGAGGTGGAAATAACAAGTCAGATTGATAAAAATCCCGGGGGATATTATCGCCGTTCATGTTGGTTTCCTGTGGTTTAGGTAGCTACCGGTAAGTAGTAGCGGTTTGTAAGGTATAAAGCGAAATTGTTTACATTTTATTGTAAAAAACATCCCTAATATTCAAATATATTTTTTCGGTATGTCAATAAGGTAAAATCATATGTAACTAATACGAATAAACGCATTTTACCCGGTGGTTTGTCCTATCGTAGTTTTACCTTTTACATGTAAACTCCTGTAGGCAATGCCCGCACTTATCAGCATTAAAATGGCACCCAGCAGGAAAGCTGCCCCCGAAAAATGCACCGGCGCTCCCGGCTTTGTAAAGTAGGCAAAAAGCCCGGTCATCATGGGAGGGCCCGCAATAGATGTAAGGCTAACAAGCCCTGTTAATGCGCCCTGCAGCTCTCCCTGCTCATTTGCAGGCACACTACCACTTATAATAGATTGTAGTGCCGGGCCGGCAATACCACCCAGGCAATAGGGAATGAGGAATACAAACATCATCCAGCTTTGGGAAGCAAAAGCAAATAAAAATAAACCGGCACTATATAATAACAGTCCTGTATAAACGCTTTTTTCATTTCCCAACCAGGGGTTCACCACACGAATGAGGCCACCTTGTACCAGGGCTACCAATAGCCCCACAACTCCCAATGAAATGCCGATCATTTTTTCGCCCCAGCCAAACTTTTCAATGGTAAAAAAAGTCCAGTTACTTTGTACTGCATGAGCTGCCAGGTAAATGAGAATAAAAGAAACAGACAAACCGCTGATGGCGGGGTAGCGCTTCAGTTGTTTTAATGAACCGATGGGGTTGGCACGCTTCCAGCTAAAAGGTCTGCGGTTATTTTCAGACAAAGATTCAGGAAGGATAAAATAACCATAAAGGAAATTTATAAAAGTAAGCGCTGCCGCTACCATAAAAGGTATCCTGGGGCCAAGGCTTCCTAGCAGGCCGCCAATTACCGGACCCACTATAAAGCCTAATCCAAATGCGGCGCCGATCATTCCAAAATTCTGTGCCCTGTTTTCACTGGTGCTGATATCGGCAATATAAGCCGTAGCCGTTGTGATGCTGGCCCCTGCAATGCCCGCAAGGGCCCGGCCAAGAAACAACCATGCAAGCGTAGGAGCAAAAGACAGGAATAAATAATCTAGCGCAAAACCGAATAACGCCACTAACAATACCGGCCTCCTGCCAAATTTATCGCTCAGCCCGCCAAGGATGGGGGCAAAAATAAACTGCATAATGGCGAAAGTAAAAGTGAGCCAGCCGCCGTATTCCGAAGCCTGGCTGATATTATCTCCGGTGAGTTCCTGTATTAGTGCGGGAAGTACAGGGATGATGAGACCCAGCCCGGTAACATCTATCATTAAAGTAACAAAGATAAAGCCGATGGCGGCTTTGCGTTGTGTTGCCATAGTTAGCCTTGTGTAAAATGGAGCAAAGTTGCATTAAATAAACCAGTTTGATGCGGGAATAGTTGTAGTGGATGAATATAAACATGTAAAAATCAGGCAAGCTTATTAGCAGATGTAGACGTTGCCGGGAATTGTTCAGTGAAGATAAATTTTCATGTAATGCCTCGCCTGCTTTTTTGTACAGGAGGCTGTATAACTACATCAAAAGGTTTTAAAATATGCTGGTAGATATTAAAATTGTAACGGTTGTATATTATGCCATAACTGCAAATCGTACCTTTGCCCGATGAAGAGTTACCTGGATGAATTAAATGAGCCCCAACGGGAGGCTGTACTGCATAAAGATGGTCCCGTAATGATTATTGCCGGCGCTGGAAGTGGTAAAACAAAGGTGCTTACCACCCGCATTACGCACCTGATGGCAGCCCACCAGGTAGATGCATTCAATATTCTTGCGCTTACGTTTACAAACAAAGCAGCGGCAGAAATGAAGGAGCGTATCAGCAGGATTTTAGGCACTACAGAAGCACGCAATCTTTACATAGGTACTTTTCATAGTGTGTTTGCCCGCATCTTAAGAGGCGAAGCCAACAAGATAGGTTACCCCAATAATTTTACTATTTACGATACTGATGATGCCAAGAGTGTGGTGAAGACGGTGATTAAAGAAATGGAGCTTGATGATAAACAGTACAAACCCAACATCGTTTACAACAGGATTTCTGCTGCAAAGAACGGGCTGGTGGGTCCCGCAGAATACATAAATGATTATATGTTGCAGCAGGAAGATGCCCGTTCCAATCGCCCGATGATCGGGCAGGTATATGATGCATATGCCAAGCGTTGTTTTAAAAACGGTGCGATGGATTTTGATGACCTGCTGTTCAAAATGTACATCCTGTTAACAAACAATCCTGATTCGCTGAGCAAATACCAACGCAAGTTCAAATACATTTTAATAGATGAGTACCAGGATACCAACCCTGCCCAGTACGAGATCATCAAATTGCTGGGAGCCATGCATGAAAATGTATGTGTGGTAGGCGATGATGCCCAGAGTATTTACAGCTTTCGTGGTGCCACCATTGCCAACATCCTGCAGTTTCAAAAAGATTACGACGATGTAAAAGTGGTAAAGCTGGAGCAGAATTATCGCAGCACCAAATCAATCCTCAGCGTTGCCAACGAAGTTATTGGCAACAACAAAGGGCAGATAGAAAAGAAGTTGTTTACAGATAATGCGCAGGGCGAAAAGATAAAGCTCGTGCGTACCATGACGGATAACGACGAAGGAAAATATGTGGCCGATGCCATTAAAGAACAGAAACTGCGCAATCATTTTTTTAATAAAGATTTTGCCATCCTGTACCGCACCAATGCACAGAGCCGAAGCTTTGAGGAATCCCTGCGCCGCATGGGTATCGCCTACCGCATTTACGGAGGAATGAGTTTTTACCAACGCAAAGAAGTTAAAGACCTGATATCCTATATGAGGGTGGTAATTAATCCCAAAGATGAAGAAGCGCTTAAGCGCATCATCAATTATCCCATCAGGGGAATTGGAAAAACCACTATTGATAAAACGGTGTTGTATGCCAATGAGCACAACATCAGCATGTGGGATGTATTGTGCAATGCAGCCATGTATGGTTTTAAAAGTGGTACACTGGAAGCCATCGACAATTTTGTGTTGATGATAAAAATGTTTCAGAGTGAACTGAATAAAAAGAATGCATACGAAGTTGCCTTCGCAATTGGCAAAAGCAGCGGTGTGGTAAAAGATCTCTTTAACGATAAAACCACGGAAGGCCTTGCCCGTTATGAGAACGTGCAGGAATTGCTGAACTCCGTAAAGGAATTTATTGAGACGCCGATGAACGAGGAAGATGGCGAAGTGGGCGATAAAAGCCTTGGAGCTTACCTGCAACAAATTGTGTTGCTTACGGATGCCGATGACAACAAGCAAAATACCGATGTGGTAAAATTAATGACCATACATGCCGCCAAGGGGCTGGAGTTTCCCGTGGTATTTGTAGGCGGGTTAGAAGAAACCCTCTTCCCCAATGCCATGAGCATAAATACGAGAGAAGAACTGGAAGAAGAGCGGCGGTTGTTTTACGTAGCTGTTACCCGTGCAGAAAAACATTTGTACCTCACTTACGCCAATGCCCGCTACCGTTTCGGGCAATTGCAACAAAATGACCCCAGCCGTTTTATAGATGAAATGCCGGAGGCCATGATAGATCGTTCCTATGCCGGTGGTGCCCGCAGCAACGAAGGCAATGGCTGGAACCAAGGTAGCGCATTTGAAAGAATGAATCGTGGTTTTGGTGAAGCTCCCGGAGGTAAACAAAGATCATTTGGTGCCCCTCCTGCAAAAAAAGCAGTACCTGCTTATTTAAATACAAAGCCTGCTGCACCCAAAAACATAGAGCATAAGGCGTCTCCTGATTTTGTGCCCAGCGATACCAGTAACCTGCAGCCAGGCCAAAAGATAGAGCACCAGAAATTTGGTTTCGGAGAAGTTATTAAAATGGAAGGCGCATCGCATAATCCTATTGCTACGGTACAGTTTGAACTGAACGGCGAGAAAAAGATCATGCTTAATTATGCCAAGTTGCGGATAGTAGAGTAAATTTACTGACCGGGTAGTCTTATGCACATTGGCAACCTTTCTTTTTAGAGTTACGTTAAAATAATGGCGGTGTTTACCCGCCTGTATACCAGGATTAATTTATTTTATAAAACGCAAACATGAAGAAGCATTACTCAACACTATTTTCACTTTTGTTCCTCATCTGTAGCACTACCACCGCACAAACGGTGGTATTAAATGCTGTTACTGATAATACTATTTACAGTGAGTTTACTAACAACAGCAATGGTGCCGGCGAAAACTTTACAGCGGGTGTTATTTGCACCGGCCCATTAAGGCGTGGTTTAATAAAATTCGATTTGTCTTCTATCCCCGCTGGCGCTACTATCACTTCCGCCAGCCTGAAGCTTGTTGTAAATAAAACAGTATCGGGCGCAGCAAATATGTCGCTGCACCGCTTAAATGAAGCTTGGGGAGAAGGAAGCTCCGATGCCGGAACTGGTGCGGACGGAAAGGGTGTAACTGCCACGGCAGGTGATGCCACCTGGGCCTGCACTTTCGCTAATGGTGCTGGTGCTTGTACTACTGGCTGGACTACCGCCGGCGGTAGTTTCAACAGTACCGCAACTGCTAATGTAAATGTAGCGGATGTTGGTAATTATACCTGGACCGGCACAATGCTTGCCGCCGATGTGCAAAGCATGCTTGACAATGCAGCAACGAATTATGGCTGGATTATTAAAATGACAGATGAATCTCCCACATGCACAGCAAAGCGGTTTGCTTCCCGTACGTCTTCTGTACTTGCAGACAGGCCTGCATTAACGATAAACTATACTACTGTTACTCCCATTAGCCTTTCTTACTTTACTGCCCGGGCCCAGCAATTCGGCAGTTTGCTGGCGTGGGAAACATTGCAGGAAACCAATACCGCTTTTTTCGAACTGCAACATAGCACTGATGGGCAAATCTTTAGCAGTATAGGTACAGTGGCTGCAGCAGGAAATTCCACTACGCCACAACGTTACCAATACATTCACCAGGATGCTACTGCCGGGCGTAATTTTTACCGCCTGCTTCAGCAAGATATAAATGGTCAACGAACCATCAGCAATATTGAAAGGGTAGACATAGGCGTTAAAACACCCAGGTTGTTTATTGCACCGAACCCGGTTACGGGTAAACTAGTGTTGCCAGGCCTTGATGCAGCGGGCGGCCTGAGGTATACTGTTGTGTCAATTGATGGTAAGCGGGTTGCTGCAGGAATTACCAGGAATCAAACTATTGATTTGCCTGCAGATATGAAGCCCGGCCTTTACAGGTTGCAGTTGCAGGCAACAGATGGAAGCCTGCGTTCAGCCACTTTCCTGAAGCAATAACGGGTTTCGAATTTAGAAATTTAAGCATGTAAGCACTTATTTTAACGCCGGCACAGCGTAATTTGACCGGATATTGGCTATTTTTGGCCATTAATTGAAAAAGGAGTTTTTATGATAAAGACAGGTAATCCCGTAATTAGTATTTATACAGAAATGACACCCAACCCAGAAACAATGAAGTTTGTGGCAAACAAACTGTTGTACCCTGGCAAGAGTGTAGATTTTCCTGATGAAACAAGTGCCAAGCCATCTCCGCTGGCACAGCAGTTGTTTACTTTTCCGTTTATAAAATCAGTTTTTATAGCCAGCAATTTTGTAACGCTTACCAAGAACAGCGAAACAGAAGACTGGCAGGATGTTATTCCTACCATCAAGCAGTTCCTGAAAGAATACCTGGAAGAAGGTAAGTCTGTCGTGAACGAGGAAGAACTGGCCGCAGTAAAAGTAGAAAGCAGCAATGAAGTGCATGCTGATGATGATGATGTGGTAAAGCGCATTAAAGAACTGCTGGAAAATTATGTGAAGCCGGCGGTAGAAATGGATGGTGGCGCTATACAGTTTAAAAGTTATGACGAAGGCCGGGTAAACCTGATGTTGCAGGGTAGCTGCAGTGGTTGTCCTTCTTCTATGATCACTTTAAAAGCTGGTATAGAAGGTATGATGAAGCGTATGATTCCTGAGGTGAAGGAAGTAGTGGCAGAAGCTGAATAAGAAAATCCCGTTTTAAATTAGTCTGATATCAGGCACCTTGTAAAAGGTGCTTTTTTATTTACTTCATACATCAAATACCTGCGATATTTGGTGCGGTAACGTACTGGTTGCAAATCCATTTCAAAAATAAAGTTATGAAGCTGTATGTGTCAACCATAGTCTTTCTAATTGTGCAACTCATTGCGGTAGCCCAGCTAACAGATGAGCAAATCAGGGAACTAAAATCGGGCGGAGCAATTGCTGACACAAGCTATATCTACACGCTACCATTTGCCGCTGGCAGTAAATTTTTACTTGTGCAGGCTTACAATAGTAAAATGAGCCATACGAATGAACTTTCACTTGATTTTAAAATGCGGAAAGGCAGTAAGATATGTGCAGCAAGAAACGGGATAGTTCAATTTGTAAAAGAAGACAGCGATGCAGGCGGACTAAAAGATGAATACCTGAGCCTGGGAAACCACATTATCATCCACCATGCTGACAATAGCGTTGCCCTGTACTGGCACTTAAAAAAAGATGGCGTTGTGGTAGCTGCCGGCGATACAGTTTCAATGGGCCAATTGATTGGGTACAGCGGTAATACCGGCTATACTGCATTTCCGCATTTACACTTCCAGGTGCAGGATGCTTCCGGCCGGGATATAGCCACAAGGTTCAATACCAATAAAGGCGTGCGCTATCTTAAACCTGCAAAATGGTATAGAAGACCAAAGCGATAAATTCATTTGCGGTTCCACCAGGCCCAGAGTATGAGCAAAGGCTGTAGCAACAATAATCTTATCCATAGTAACCATTCTGGCAAACAAAATGAGCCGCTGCAATTTGCCTGTATCATATATATATGTGCAGGCAAAAACGCAATCAACATGGCGATAATACCAAAGCACGCCAGTTTGCGCAAAGAAGGGATGAGCAGCATTGCCGCCAGCAATAACTCGGCAATGCCTGCCAGGTTATTCACCAGTATTTCATTACCAATATAGGGCGGAATGATTTCATAATAATTTGCAGGGTTTAAAAAATGATTCCCGCCTGCAAGGCCATACAACAACGCCATCACATACAAGTTGATCTTTTTTTTAATGCCCATCAACATTTCTTTAATGGCTTTAAAAATATCTTGTTTTATCTTCACGACCATATTTATTATTACCGTATGTCGATAGCGGAGGTTTACCAACAATTTGTGGCAGATATGGGCCGTACCACCTGGTATGAATACCTGGCTGTATTTACAGGCATAGCAAGTGTATGGTTTTCCAGGGCCGAAAAAATCTGGGTATATCCTGTGGGGCTTATTAATACCATTATTTATATCTACATAAGTTATGAAGGGCATTTGCTTGGCGAAGCAACCGTAAATCTTTACTATACCATCATGAGTATTAGTGGTTGGTACCTGTGGTCAAGGAAGGATGAACAAAAAAAGATTGTACTACACATCAGTCAATCGGATAAAAGAGAGTGGCTGCAGCAGTTGGGCTTCTTCCTGTTTTTTTACATCAGCATATTTGCAGCACTTACATATTTTAAAGCGGCTTTTTTTGATGGCGTTATCCCGTGGGCCGATGCTTTTGCATCTGCCACAGCTTTTACTGCCATGTGGCTGATGACAAGGAAGAAAGTAGAAAGCTGGTATTGGTGGATAGCTACCAACAT
>JBBSKH010000063.1:0-21602 GCA_038256495.1 Chitinophagales bacterium | reverse complement strand
TTCCCGTAGTGATGGCTCCAAAGCACAAAAAAATGTTTGCTCCACAATCAGGTCATACTGCGCATCTAAATCAAAAAAATCACCATGAATAATACGCAACTTTTCTTGGTCGTAATCTTTTAATTTTTCATGCAAAGATTCTATAGCCCGGGATGAAATATCCACCAGCGTAATATTGGTAAAGCCTTGTTCCAGCAGGTATTTGGCCTCGTAAGCATTGCCGCAACCGGGAATAAGGATGCGCATTGATTTATCAGTAAGTTGATTGAAATATTCCTTTAGCGGTGTGGATGCATAACCAATATCCCAACCCATGTCCTTGCTTTCGTACCTGCTGTTCCAGAATCTTTCATCCAGTATATTTTCCTGCATTATGATGCTGTTGTGTGTTTATGATTGCCTACAATATTTTCCATCGACCATTCAACCCGCTTGCTAAAAGCATGCTGCCGCACCGGGCAATCCGCTTTGCTGCAAATGGGGCAACTGGTTTCAATACAACCGTCGGAGTGCACGAACAGTTCAACCGATGAACCGAAATTTTCCCTCACTAATGCTGAGAGTGCATCTACTTCTTCGTGTGCCTCGTTCACATTAAAATACCATGGCACGGTAAGGTGACAATCGAGGTGCAGGGTGGCACCGTATTTAATGATGCGCAGGTTATGCAGGTCAATCCAGTTGATGCGGCGGTTCTTATTCAGCGTATCAATTAATTTTTCCAGCAGGGCATCATCTGCTTTATCCATGATGCCTGCCACAGAACTGCTGAGAATTTTATAACCGGTGTAGATGATGATGAACGCAAACAGCATGGCTACGATGCTGTCTATCCACCACAGGCCGGTGGCGTACAACAACGCAAGGCCGGCCATCAGACCAATGGTTGACCAGGTATCAGATAACAAATGTTTGCCGCTTGCCATCAGCGCCAGCGAATTATTTTTTTTGCCGGTTTGTAAACAAAAACGACCCAACAGGTAATTTACCAGGCCGGTAATTGCCACCAGCAAAATCCCCCAGTCAAGGTCTTTAATAGCATGCGGCTGCCAAAGACTCTGCAATGCTTCATAAATAATAAAAAAACCTGCTACTGTAATAAGGGTGCCTTCAATGGCAGCAGAAATGAATTCAACTTTTCCATGCCCGTAGGGATGATCAATATCCCTTGGCTTTGCCGAAACATATAAACTATACAAACCTATCAGCCCGGCTATTACATTTACAACGCTTTCCAAAGCATCTGTAAGAATAGCTACAGATGAGGTGATATACCATGCGGCCATCTTTATTAAAAATAATATGATGGAAACCACCGCAACTAATTGCTGAACCTGTATGTTTTTTCTTAATGTGTTCATTCAGCGGCAAAGATATTCCTTTGGCCGTACTGCTGCATGTTGAACCTTATGGATATGCAAAAAGAGCTTCCTTAAACCGTTCAGCCATCAAGCTGTAAAATACACCTGTTGAATGCGGGAAAGCCAGCTTCCATTGCCTATTTTTGCGGTCTAAAAAATTGCTATATGGACTTTCAACTTTCTGAAGAACATTTGATGATACAAAAGGCTGCAAGGGATTTTGCCAAAAATGAATGCCTGCCTGGCGTAATAGAAAGAGATGAACTACAAAAATTTCCTAAAGAACAAATAGAAAAACTGGCCGACCTTGGTTTTATGGGTATGATGGTGAAACCTGAATATGGCGGAAGTGGTATGGATACCGTGAGTTATGTGCTGGCCATGGAAGAGATAAGTAAGATAGATGCCAGCGTAAGTGTGTGCATGAGCGTTAACAACAGCCTTGTTTGTTATGGGTTGCAGGAATATTGCAACGAAGCGCAGAAACAACAATACCTTACTCCCCTTGCTCAGGGAAAAAAGGATGGCGAATTGTATATCGGTGCTTTTTTACTGAGCGAACCAGAAGCGGGCAGTGATGCCACATCGCAAAGAACAACAGCAGAAGATATGGGCGACCATTACCTGTTGAACGGTACCAAAAACTGGATCACCAATGGAAACAGTGCAAGCGTTTACCTGGTGATAGCGCAAACCGATGTAGAGAAAGGCAGTCGTGGTATCAATGCATTTATTGTAGAAAAAAACTGGCCCGGTGTACAAATAGGTGCTAAAGAAAATAAATTAGGTATCCGCGGCAGCGATACCCATTCCATTTTATTTACCGATGTAAAAGTGCCTAAAGAGAACCGCATTGGCGAAGATGGCTTCGGTTTTAAATTTGCCATGAAGACGCTTGCCGGCGGTCGTATTGGTATTGCTTCGCAGGCCCTGGGCATTGCCAGTGGTGCTTACGAACTGGCATTGGAATACAGCAAGCAACGCAAGGCTTTTGGTACAGAGATTATGAACCACCAGATCATCCAGTTCAAACTGGCGGATATGGCTACCAGGATTGAAGCCGCACGTTTGCTTTGCCTGAAAGCAGCATTTGAAAAAGACGGAGGAGAAGATTATACCCTTAGCAGTTCTATGGCAAAAGTGTTCAGCAGCGAAACTGCTATGTGGACGGCCACCGAAGCGGTGCAGATACATGGTGGATATGGATTTGTAAAAGAATACCATGTAGAACGCCTGATGAGAGATGCCAAGATTACGCAGATATATGAAGGTACCAGCGAAGTGCAACGCATTGTGATTAGCAGGAGCATTTTGAAATAAGGAAACCCCTCCGCCCCTAAAGGGGAACCGAAAAACCTTTTAAAGTGCAGATAAATATTTTATTTGCACTTTTTGCATAAGGTCTTTTTGAAAAATCTCTTCATGTACTGAATCAAAAAACATGAACGTAATTGAAATACAAAATTTAAAAAAGCAGTATAGCGGAGATTATGTTTTAAAAGGCATAGACATGCAGGTAGATGCCGGGCAGGTGGTAGGTTATATTGGCCCGAATGGCGCCGGTAAAAGTACTACTATAAAAATACTCACCGGTATATTGGCCGATTTTGAAGGTAGTGTTACCGTGCTGGGCATGGATGTTCGGGAAAACCCGATAGAGATAAAACAGCGGATAGGCTACATCCCCGAACAGGCAGCCATGTATGATGTGCTGTCTCCAACAGAATACCTGCGTTTTATAGGAAAATTATATCAACTTGATGATGCACATATTGCAACGAAGTCTATGGAATTGCTGCGCCTTTTTGACCTTGCAGACAAATCAGATATGCGCATGAATGGTTTTAGCAAGGGCATGAAACAAAAAGTATTACTCATTAGCGGGCTGATGCATAACCCGGAGATCATCTTTTTAGATGAACCACTTAGCGGCCTTGATGCCAACGCAGTAATATTGATAAAGGAGATACTGTCTCAATTGAAGCATGCAGGTAAAACAATTTTTTATTCTTCCCATATTATGGATGTGGTAGAAAAAATCAGCGACCGCATCATCATTATTGATAAAGGAACAATAATAGCCGATGGTAGTTTTGCATCGCTGCAGCAACAGGCAACACAGGGCTCATTGGAAAATATTTTTACGGCGCTAACAGGTGGCAGCGGTCAGCATCAGGATACAGCCAGGGAAATTATTGATGTGCTAAAAAGCTAACACATGGATAAATTACTGCTTAAGGGTTTATTATTTCTTGTTCGGTTGTTTGCGGTTGGCGGCATTGATTCCGATCGCCTGCAGATCATCCTGGAAACAAAACTGCTGATGGACCGCCGCCGGCCAAGGGCAAACTACAGCCGGCAAAAAAACAAGGAACCAAAAAATCCTTTATTAATCACACTTGCATTGTACAGTTTTTTCGGGCTGATGATGGCACTACTCATTGCTTTCACATCTTCTTTAATTTTAAGCATGATACTCTTTCATGCTTACCTGCTTTTCATGATGAGCATGACGCTTATCACCGATTTCAGTAGCGTATTATTGGATACAACGGATAATGATGTGATAACACCTAGACCGGTGAACAGCCGCACAGTATTCCTCGCCAGGTTATTACATGTGCTGGTGTACCTGTTGCAGTTTACCATTGCATTGGGCATTTTTCCCCTCATAGCCGTTTTTATTACTTATGGATTGACAGCGGGTTTCATGGCCATCTTTACGATCCTGCTCACTGTTGGGCTGGCCGTTTTTATCACCTACCTGTTATACATACTCATTCTTCGTTTTGGCAATGAGCAAAAGGTAAAAGATATCATTGCCTACTTCCAGATATTTATGACGCTGCTCTTTACCGCAGGTTACCAACTGGTGCCGCGGCTTATTGACTATGATGCATTGGTTAGAACTTTTAGCCTGCACTGGTACTCTTACTGGTTACCTCCTGTGTGGATGGCGGTGAGCATTGAAGCCTTCCGGGAATTTGATTTTGATGGAACACACTTGCTGATGATACTACTGGCTTTTACTGTTCCGGTTGTAACTTTCTGGCTCATGATCAAATACCTGGCACCCAGCTTTGCACGCAAACTGGCCATCATTCAAAACAGCCATCAACAAACTACTACCGGCAAAGCCCGGCAACAACATGGCCGTTCCATCTCGGCAATATTCTCAAAATGGTTGTGCAGGTCGGGTTCCGAAAAAGCAGGATTTGAATTTGTATGGAAGATCACCGGCCGAGACAAAGGTTTTAAAATGCAGTTTTATCCCGGTCTGGGTTATATCCTTATCTTTGCTTTCATCATTGTTTTTAAAAGTGGAAAAGATATTCATACCACGATGGCTACTATGCCGCAATCTGAGCTGTTCCTTTGGTTAATATACCTGCCGGTATTTATGGTGAGTAGCAGCATCCGTATTATAAATACATCAGAAAATTACCAGGCCGCATGGCTGTATTACAGTGCACCCATTAAATTTCCGGGAAGCATTTTAAGCGGTGCCCTGAAAGCTTTGCTCACAAAATTTTTTATGCCCGTATTCCTTATCATGTTTGCTTTTGCTTTGTTCATTTGGGGACCGGCGATTGTAGATGATTTCATTTTTGGCTTCTTCAACAACCTCATCATATTCTTGTTGATACAGGTATTTTCAGATCATTTTCTACCTTTCTCTCAACAGCAAAATATAAAAGTACAATCGGGGCGCTTTGCCATGGTCATCCTGCAGTTTGCCGTAATTGCCCTATTGGTGGGTTTGCATTATCTTGCCCTTAAAATAAACTGGCTGGTAGCGGGCCTTGTGTTGCCCGCAGCAACCGCACAATATTTTTTAATAAAAAAAATAGCTTCCTACCGATGGAAGGATATGAAGATCTGATATGAGCTTTAACAAAGAGAACTATAAAAAGATAATGGAAATATGTAAACAGCATAATGCAGTGCTGGTGGCCGTAAGTAAAATCAAATCCATTGCAGACATACAGCAACTATACGATGAAGGTCACCGTGATTTTGGCGAGAATTATGTGCAGGAATTAATAGAGAAATACGAGGCCCTGCCCAAAGACATCCGCTGGCATTTTATTGGCCACCTGCAAAGCAACAAAGTAAAGTATATTGCGCCCTTTGTTCATCTTATACATGGCATAGACAGTGAAAAATTATTGAAAGAAATCAACAAACAGGCAGCCAAAAACAACCGTACCATCAACTGCTTGCTGCAGGTACATATTTCGGAAGAAGAAACTAAGTTTGGCATGGATGAAAAGGAGCTGCATGATACGATACAAAAAGTGCATGAAAATAATTATGTTCACATCAGGTTGCAGGGGCTGATGGGCATGGCATCCTTCAGCGATGATACAAATAAAGTGCAGCAGGAATTTAAAAAACTACATTCTTTGTACAGCAATAATGAAGGTCCTATGCACTTCTCCCATTTAAGCATGGGTATGAGCGGCGATTATGAACTAGCTATGCAGGAAGGAAGCAATATGGTTCGTGTAGGCAGCTTGTTATTCGGT
Source organism: Chitinophagales bacterium (assembly GCA_038256495.1). Taxonomy (GTDB): domain Bacteria; phylum Bacteroidota; class Bacteroidia; order Chitinophagales; family Chitinophagaceae; genus Ferruginibacter. The sequence goes on along the minus strand of JBBSKH010000063.1, from coordinate 15,712 downwards.
GCAAGGAATTAACCTGCCAGCAGTCATAAACTGTTAAATCTTTATGGTCGATTGTGTATTTGTGTGCTCCCCGGCATTATAAGAGCACAGAATGAAATAACTTTATCCTGTTTAAAATTATTAATATGACATCGTCTTTTGAATCAGAAAAAAACAGGAAAGCTTTTTTATACACCGTGGGTATCTGCGGTACGCTGCTTTTGATGTTTATCCTGATTAGCTGGACCAGCCTTCCTCCGGCACCTCCTGTTGTTGAGGACGAGATTGAAATAAACCTTGGTAACAATGAAGAAGGTTTCGGTGAGGAACAACCGCTAATAAAAGGCGAGATGGCCCCTACGCCAGACGCAGTAGTGATACCACAACAGCGGGCAGCAGTACAGCAACAAAACGACGAAGCCGTAACACCAGACGAAAATGCAGAAGCAACCGCTGCACCGGTTAACAAACCAGTAAAAACAACACCCAAGGTTACCAAACCTGTAACCAATGCACCAGTACCTACACCAGCACCCAAACCACAAAAACCTAAATTGACCTATGACGGCCCCGGCAACGGCGGCGGTAATAATGCAACAGAAGACAATGGTTACCGCTACCAAGGCAATAAACCCGGCGGCACAGGTGATGCAGGCGACCCTTCCGGTAATAAAGATTCTTACGGCAATACTCCTGGCGGAAAAGTTGGTGGTCCACGGGTTACCAGCGGCAACAGGAAAGTGATTCGTTATTATTCTTTTACTGCCGAGCTGAAGAAAGCAACCATTTATGCGCAGATAAAAGTATCGCCGGCAGGCCAGGGAAGTTTTATTAAACTCGTAAAACCAAGCACCAGCTTCGAACAGGCCTATGCCAATGCCATCAGTGGTTACCTGCGCAATATGCAATTTGACAAAGCCGACGACGAAAGCATTGTTACCGTGCAATTTAATTTTACGGTTAACTAAACATCTCTCTTTTTATTTGCAGAATACCCGCTACTTTTATGGCCATGACCTATAAGGAAACCATAGACTACCTGTATGCGCAGTTACCAATGTTTAGCCGGATTGGTGCAGCGGCCTATAAAGCCGACCTGCACAACACCATTGCATTGTGCGATGCTTTGGGAAATCCACATCAAAAATTCAGAACCATACATATTGCAGGCACCAACGGCAAGGGCAGCACCAGTCATATGTTGGCTGCCATACTACAGGAAGCAGGTTATAAAACCGGCCTTTACACTTCCCCACACCTGAAAGATTTTGGCGAACGTATTCGCATCAACGGGGAGATGGTTGATCCTGATTTTGTAGTAGATTTTGTGGAGCGGACCAGGGAAATCACTGCATCTGTTGAGCCCTCCTTTTTTGAACTGACCGTAGCCATGGCCTTCGATTATTTTGCCAGCGAAAAGGTGGACATCGCTGTAATTGAAACCGGAATGGGTGGCTTGTTAGACAGTACGAATGTGATAACACCACTACTGTCTGTAATCACCAATATTGGTTACGATCATATGAACCTGCTAGGCAATACGCTACCTGAAATTGCTTACCAAAAAGCGGGCATCATAAAACCATCGGTGCCAGTCATCATTGGTGAAAGGCACCCCAAAACACAGGAAGTATTTATTAAAAAAGCCGCCGGGGAAAATGCGCCGATCGTTTTTGCCGAAGACAGATTTGAGATCACCGCTTCTCACCAGGTAGATGGCCTGTTGCTATGCGATATAAAAGACCAGCGCAACAATACAACGATCACGGTATCCTTAGACCTGAACGGCTGGTACCAGTCTAAAAATATCATCAGTGTGTTGTATGGCGTTGAAATATTGGTAGCACAGGGTTTCCAGATATCTGCAGAAGTGGTGGAGTCCGCATTGAAAAAAGTAAAAACATTAACGGGGTTGCGTGGCCGCTGGGACATCATTCAGCAACAACCCACCATTATAACTGATGTAGCACATAATGCCGAAGGTATTGAACAGGTGTTACTACAGTTAAAAGATAACTACCCCAATGCTGCCTTTCATTTTGTAATGGGTTTTGTAAAAGATAAAGACATCAATAAAGTGCTGGCACTATTGCCAACAGATGCCAGCTATTATTTTACCAATGCCCATTTGCCCAGGGCACTATCTTACCAGGAACTGGAGACTTCTGCTGCTGACCTTGGGTTAACAGGCAAGGGATTTGATGATGTGAACGAGGCCATTACTGCAGCAAAGCAAGCCGCAGCAACCAATGATGTAATCATGGTTTGCGGAAGCTTTTTTATCATTGCCGAAATTGCAGAAGCACAGTAAACATTTAAAGTCAGACAAGTTATTGTTGCTGTTCCAGCAAACGAAGCCCATAGAACATACAGAGTGCATGCATGCTTTGCACGATCTTGTTATCATACAACAGTTGCTTCACTTCTTCCAGCGGCTTCAGGTGTATGATAATTTCTTCGTTATCATCCAGCGATTGACCTGCAATTTTTTTGCCACCTGTGGCAAGAAACAGGTAGGTATAATTATTCAACACGCCGGGGTTGGCCGCCGTTTTTCCCAAAGGGTGAAATGATTCAAAGGAGTAACCGGTTTCTTCCAGCAATTCCCTGCCGATGGCTTCCGCCGGCGTTTCACCGCTATCAATAAATCCACCCGGAAGCTCCAGCAATTTTTCTCCCAACGGGTGGCGATACTGCTCTACAAGCAACACTTCATTATCTGCTGTAATGGCCATGGCACAAACGCTCACAGGCAATTCCACCACGAAATAGGGATCCACGATTTTTCCATCAGGTGTTTCATAACCATCTTTGCGGGCGGTAAAATACTGGTGGTTGCTGATGTAATTGGTGTGCAGTGTTCTAAAGGACATGTGTAGTATAGTTTACATTAAAAAACCTCGCTATAAGCATGATGCAAATATAGCGAGGCTGTATGAAGATGATGCCCGGCAACTGCCGGTAACAATTATTTAATTAAGGTAGCCAGTTTTGCCTCCAGCGCAGGGCCACGTAAATTCTTTCCCACAATATTTCCTGCAGGGTCTAATAAAATACTCTGCGGAATGCTGAAGATCTCGAAACGCTGTGCTACTTCGTTGTTCCAGCCTTTCAGGTCGCTCACATGCATCCACGTTAGCCCATCTGCATTAATAGCCTGCAGCCATGGTTCCTTTGATTTATCAAGCGATACTCCAAGTACTGTAAAATTCTTATCCTTGTACTTATTGTAAGTTGCTACAATATTAGGATTCTCCTGCCTGCATGGGCCGCACCAGCTTGCCCAGAAATCTACCAATACATATTTACCACGGAGTGAAGACAAACTTACCATCTTGCCATCTGCATCCGCCTGGCTAAAGTCTGGCATGGGTTTGCCGATGGGAAACTTTTTGTTTTCCTTTATCAGCGTGGCAAGGTAAGCGCCAATGGAAGCCTGCTGTATGGGTGCAGGTAATTGGTTGTACATGCTTTCCAGTTTATCGCCATCGGAAGTTATTTGATGATACCTGTAAATGGCCAGTGGGGTAATATAAGAATCAGGATGCTGGCTAATGAACGCTTCCATTTCTTTGCCGGCCTTACTGATATTTGCTTCGGTCATTGAACCCGGATCGGCAAATAATTGTTCGTAAGGCTGCGCAATTTTGTTGAAAGCCACAAAATCGTCATGAGACCTGGAACCGGATATTTCAGCACCCTCAAAATTCTCTTTGCTGGCTGAGATCTTTACCGCACTATTATCTAAGAAAATATTGAAATAAGGCGGTTGGCTGTTTACCACCAACACCCTGAAATCAGGGGCGGTCATTTTACCGGTAAGTGTAAACTTTCCATTTACGATTTTACTGCTTGCTTCGGGTGCACCCGTGTTGGGGTTCATCAGCTCAATGGTAGTATTATCAGGAAAACCAGTAATAGTTCCGCTGACAGTAAATGCATCTGCAATGGTATTTTCTGCAGCTACTTTTACTTTTTTATTGTTGTCTTTTTTATTAGACATTTGAGCCATACTTAGCATGGGTAGTAATCCAAGAACAAGTAACATTTTCTTCATATAACATATTTATGCCTGCAATTTAAGAAGTTTGAACACTAAATCGGGAGTTGAGAGATATAATTAACAAGCCTTATGCTGTTTTAATGGTACCCACAAACGCAGCCGTGGCTGCAGCCACATCTTCTGCATCTGCCAATGCCTTAATGAAAGCACTGCCAATGATGGCGCCCGATGAATATGAACAAGCCATTACAAATGTTGCCCGGTCTTTTATACCAAACCCGATCAGCACCGGGTTGGTTAAATTCATTTGCTGTATGCGTTTGTAATAGGCCTGCTGTTGGCTAAAGTCGGTTGTTTCCTGACCGGTAGTGGCAGAGGATGAAACAGCATATAAAAAACCTTTGCTGTATTTATCAGCTTTGCGAATGCGCTCTTCACTTGTTTGCGGGCTGATAAGAAAAATAAAATGCAGCCCGTATTTTTCGAAAAGCTTTTTATAAGAATGTTCAAATTCGTACATGGGTAGATCTGGCAAAATAATGCCCGACACACCGGCGGCAGCGGCGGCTGCACAAAAAGCTTCCACACCAAACTGCAATACCGGGTTAATGTATCCCATCAGTATAACGGGCGTGTGTAACCGGTCTTTTATGCCGTGCAACTGTTCAAAAATTTTAGCAATGCTGATGCCATTGGCCAATGCCTGCATATTGCTTTGTTGTATTACCGGTCCATCGGCTACGGGATCACTATAAGGAATGCCCAGCTCAATAATATCGGCACCATTCTCCTGCAAGGCCAGCATGATGGTTCCAGTATCATCCAGCCGGGGATAACCTGCCGTGCAATAAATATTCAGGATATCCTTCCTGCCGGAACTAAAAAGTTGATCGAGTTTATTCATGTAAATGCTGAGCGCTGTTAAATGTAATTCATGTAAGTATCCAGGTCTTTATCACCGCGGCCGCTGAGGCAGATCACCACCTGATCGTTCTTTTTAAAATTAAGGTCTTTTAAAATTGCCAGTGCGTGGGCTGTTTCCAGGGCTGGAATAATTCCTTCCGTTTTAGAAAGATGAAAAGCAGCCTGCAAAGCCTCTTCGTCTGTAGCACTTAAAAAAGTTGCCCTGCCCGAAGTGTACAAAGCAGCATGCAATGGTCCTATACCGGGATAATCGAGGCCAGCGGAAATACTATGTGGTTCTACTACCTGCCCGTCTGCAGTTTGCATCAATAGACTTTTGCTGCCGTGCAAAATGCCGGTGGTACCAAGTTGGGTGGTGGCGGCAGACATACCACTACTTACGCCACATCCTGCAGCTTCTACTGCTACCAGTATTACTTTTGGTTCGTTTATAAAATGATAGAATGCACCTGCGGCATTGCTGCCGCCGCCCACACATGCAATTACATGCGTAGGCAATGCATCACCTGTTGCTTTCTTCAGTTGCCTCTTAATTTCTTTGCTGATAACGCTTTGAAATTTTGCCACCATATCCGGATAAGGATGTGGCCCCACCACGCTGCCAATAATATAATGGGTATCATCGGGATGATTGATCCAGTCGCGGATGGCTTCATTGGTGGCATCTTTCAGGGTTTTGCTACCACTGGCAGCGGGTACTACTGTAGCGCCCAGCATCTTCATCCGGGCAACATTCGGTGCCTGCCGCTTGATGTCTTTTTCACCCATAAAAACAATACACTCCAACCCCATCAATGCGCAAACTGTTGCGGTGGCAACACCATGTTGGCCTGCACCAGTTTCGGCAATGATCCGTTTCTTACCCAAATGCTTTGCTACCAATACCTGCCCGATGGTATTGTTGATTTTGTGTGCGCCGGTATGGCAAAGATCTTCCCGCTTCAGGTAAATATTAGTATTAAATTCCTTGCTCAGGTTTTTTGCATAGAACAGTGGTGTAGGCCTGCCCACGTAGTCTTTCAGCAGTTGTTCAAAAGCTGTTTTAAACTTCTTTGTTCCAATTATTTTATGGTAATTGTTCCGCAGTTCCTCCACATTCGGATGCAGCATTTCCGGAATGAATGCTCCCCCGAATTCGCCGTAATAACCATGCTTGTCTGGTTCATTTAACAGCAGGTATTTTTTCTTACTCACTTTCATTTTGTTGCTTAGTTATTTTAAGGCATGCATAAATTTCAACACCAGTGCCATGTCCTTTACACCAGGTTCTTTTTCAAAAAGGCTGTTTACATCGGCACCAAAATAATCGGGGTGCTTAAAAGCTTTTACCAGCTTGGCGTCATCCGGGCCAATTCCTCCACTTAAGAAAAAGGGCTTTTCAATTTTTGCTGCGGCAATTTTCGCCCAGTCAAATTTTTTGCCCGTGCCGCCACTTACGCCATTGGCAGCTTTGCTGTCAAATAAATAGTAATCACAAACCGCATCATAAGGGGCCACCAGTTCATCAATGCTGCCCGTATTTTCATTAACCCCAAAGGCTTTTATCACTTCCACTTCTCCAGAAAGATCATCGCACATTTCCGGCGATTCCTCCCCGTGTAATTGAACTACATCTAATCCATAATTGTCTATAGCATCTAACACTTCAATCATCTCAGGGTTTACAAAAACACCTACTTTTTTCAAATCAAAATCTGCATTTTTTATTGTTGCAGCATCTATACTTTCGCCGGCGTACCGTGGCGAGCCTTTGTAAAAAATAATTCCTGCAAAATCTACATTCAATCCATCCAATTGCTGCAGTTGCTTTAACGTGGTAATACCACAAACCTTAATGTTCATTTAGTTGCTGTTATGGGCAGAGCCCGGTTTATAATTTAACGAATGTAACATATGCATTTATGATGCGTGCTTCAGTGCTTCCACAAAGTTTTTGAAAGCTTCACCGGGATCAGGGGCTCGCATGAAGGTTTCTCCTACCAGGAAGCCAGCAAAACCAGCATCACGGAATTGTTTAATTGTTTCAATACTATTAATACCGCTTTCTGCCACCAGTACTTTGTTGTTGATCATTTTGCCGAGTTTGAGGGAACGGCTGATATCCACTTCGAAAGTTCTCAAATTCCTGTTATTAATGCCTACGATATCTATCTCATCGCAAATATGGTCCAGTTCCGATTCATCATGTAATTCCAATAAAACTTCCAGGCCATTTTTTTTGGCAAACCCGGCAAGTGTCTGCACTTCTTCTGGAGATAAACAGGCAGCTATCAACAATATTACATCGGCACCCATAGCCTTTGCCGCCAGCACCTGGTAAGGATCTATAATAAAGTCTTTTCTTAAAATAGGTATTTGGTTTTCCCGGGCCTGTATAATATCATTTGTATTGCCGCCAAAAAATTCGTTGTCGGTAAGTACAGATAAGCCGCTGGCTCCATAATTCGTGTAAGCCTTTGTTACTTTTACTGCATCAGCATATTGATTAATGAATCCTTTGGAAGGTGATTTCCTTTTGAACTCCGCAATGATGCCTGTAACATCAGGTGCCAGCAGGCTGTCTTTTAAGGAAAGGCAATCTCGTTTAAACAATTTACTATCCACTAACTCGTCTTCGTTCACCATCGACTTTCGGATGTCGAGTTCTTCTCTTTTGTGAACGATGATTTTTTCCAGGATGTTCATACGCTTTCAATTAAAGTTTGTAAACTTTTATATGCCTTGCCACTTTCGAGGCTGGCTACTGCCATCTGGTAGCAGGTTTCGTAATCCTTGAATTTACCGGTACTGAATAATGCCATAGCTGCGTTGGCAATCACAACCGCATTTTGCGCCCAGCTACCTTCTCCTTTTATAATTTTAAGAAAAATGGCTGCTGCGTCTTCCGGCGTTTGTCCGCCTTGTATATCTACCGGTAGCACCATCCGCTTTCCCAGTATTTCTGCACTTAATACCTGTTCCCCTTTATTTGTTATCACCTTCGTATCACCTGTTAAAGAAATTTCATCATACCCATCCAGGCTGTGTATAATACTGAAGCTGATGTTGCCCTCCTGCAGCATGTAGTTATAAATGCGGGCCATTTCTAAATTATACACACCTACTAATTGATAGGCGGGTTTTGCAGGATTTACCATTGGACCCAGCATGTTAAAGAACGTTCTTACACCCAGACTTTTCCTGATGCCTGCAACTGCTTTTAATGCGGGATGAAACAATGGTGCGTGCAGGAAACAGATGTTTGCTTTTTCCAATTGCTCATTCAGTATTTTTTCATCAGTAGTAAACCGATAACCCATTTGCTCCATTACGTTTGAAGAACCACTTATAGATGATGCCCCATAATTTCCGTGTTTGGCTACTTTATTGCCTGTTCCTGCTACTATAAAACAACTAAGTGTTGAAATATTAAAGGTATTCTTGCCATCACCACCGGTTCCCACAATATCCATTACTTCCTGCTGACCGATATTTAATGGCATCGCCAGTTCCAGTAATGCATCTTTGAAACCTTGCAATTCTCCGATGGTTACAGTTCGCATCAGGTAAACCGTTATAAATGCAGCTATCTCCGCTTCGTTATAGACTCCGTTGGAAATATTTACCAGCACTTCCCGTGCCTGCTGGCGGCTCAGGGTTTTGTATTCGAATAAGTAATTTAAGATTTTTTTCATAATGCCCCAACCCCTTTAAGGTTTTAATTTATTAGTTAGTTAAACTGCTTGTTCAATTAAAAACGGCTATGCAAGCCCGTAAGTTTGTATTACTGGTTAAGTCAACCAGTTACGCATCATGTGTTCCCCATCTTTTGTCAGTATACTCTCCGGGTGAAACTGTACTGCCTGCAGGTCATACTTTTTATGCTGCATGGCCATGATATAGCCGTGTTCGTCTTCGGCTGTAACTTCCAGTTCTGCAGGAACACTATTGGCATCAACGATCCAACTGTGGTAGCGGCCTACTTCTACAGTTTCACCAAGGCCTTTAAATATGGCGGCGTTTTGGTTTAGTACTTTTATAGGCGTTGCCACTCCATGAAAAACCGTATCAAGATTTATCAACCCCGCACCAAATGCTTCTCCTATTGCCTGGTGCCCTAGGCATACACCTAATATAGATTTACTGCCAGCATATTCTTTTATCAATGGTAACAACAGGCCTGCTTCAGATGGCACACCGGGGCCGGGAGACAAAATAATCTTATCATATTGCTTTACATCTTCCAGGGCTATCTCGTCATTGCGGTACACATCTACTTTTGTATGCAGAATTTTCTCTACCAGGTGTACCAGGTTGTAGGTAAAGGAATCATAATTATCAAATACTAATATCTTCATGTGCAAATTTTATTTATTGAGGGTGCGTGCAATTTCAATTGCCTTTTTTAAAGCCCCGAGCTTATTATTTACTTCCTGTAATTCACTTTCGGGTTTACTGGCGGCTACCACACCTGCACCCGCCTGGTAAATCAGCGTATTATTTTTGCTGAGGAAAGAGCGGATCATGATGGCATGGTTGCAACTGCCATCAAAACCAATGATACCAATGGTGCCCCCATAAAACCCACGGGCAGTTGTTTCATAAGCATCAATCAGTTCCATAGCCTTGTACTTTGGTGCACCACTCAATGTGCCTGCGGGAAAGGTACTTCCCAGCACTTCAAAAGCACTTGTATTATCATGCACTTTACCCTGCACTTCGCTTACCAGGTGAATAACATGAGAATAGTAATGCACTTTCTTAAAATCAGTTACTGTTACTTCGCTGCAAACCCTGCTGAGGTCGTTGCGGGCAAGGTCTACCAGCATTACATGCTCTGCGGTTTCTTTTTCATCGTTCTCCAGGTCGATGGCAAGAGCTTTATCGGTATCATCATCACCGCTGCGTTTAAACGTTCCCGCAATGGGATGCACAATGGCCTTTCCATTGTTGATGATTACCTGGCTTTCTGGAGAGGAGCCCATCAGCTTATAATCGCCGTAATCAAAATAGAAAAGATAAGGACTTGGGTTTACGCTTCGTAGTGCCCGGTAAACGTTGAATTCGTCGCCTGTAAAAGGCTGCATAAAACGCCTGCTCAAAACGATCTGGAAAACATTACCACGGTGGCAATCGTCAATGCCTTTCTGCACCATTTCCTTGTATGCCTTATCCGTAATATTGGTGGTTTCATGCGTACCAGTTTCAAAAGGAAATGCCGGTATATCTTTACTGTTGATGATACTTTCTACATCCTGCATCCTGCTCTCCACACCTGCAAAATGATTTTCACACAAATACATTTCATCTTTAAAATGATTGATGATGATAACGTATTGGTACAGCCGGTAGCGCATCAGCGGTATTGCCATTTCATCGCCAGATGATTTGTCTTTATTAAAGGCAATCTGCTCAAAATATTGTATTGCATCGTAACTGGTATATCCAAACAAACCCTGGGCAATATTTACCGGTTGCTCTGCAGGCACCAACACTTCAAACCGATCCATGAAATCTGCCATTACCGTACTTAGTTTCAACTGCTTCCCGGTAACCTGGTTCTCTGCAGGCTTACCCGGCAGTTTAAACTCCAACTGCAGGTTGCTGCTGATTTCCACACCGGCAATTGCATTAATACCTATGATGGAATAACTGTTTTCACCCGCATGAAAATCGGTGCTTTCCAGCAGGATGGTATCCCTGAACTTATCCCGGAGGCGCAGGTAAATCCCAACAGGTGTATATACATCTGCCAGCATTTTACGGTGCGTTGTTTTGCATTCTATTTTTTTCATTTCCAAAAATTAAAAAAGCCCCGACATGTGTCGGGGCTTCATACAGTTATATAAACAGGTACAGCATCAACACAATCAGATCTTGATCATGTGCCAACGCCATCCTTTGTTATGTACAGAATTTGTGTTCATTTGAGTTGCAAAGATGATGGAGAAATACCAAACAGCAAAAACTTTTTTATTTTAAATAAGTACCCGTTCAAATTGTTTAACTTAAGGAACTAATAAACAAATCTTCATATGACTATTACTATATTCGGGGCTACCACCCCACTAGGACAACAACTGGTTAAGCAGGCCCTGCACATGGGCCATCAGGTAAAAGCCTATGGCAGGTACATTGTAACGGCACCGCTACCTAACAACGATCAACTGGAATTAGTGGAAGGCACTTTGTTTGACGATAACATGTTGCTGCATGCAATTAGGGGATGCGATGCAGTACTTACTGCGCTTGAGGGTGGCAAAGCCGGCGTAGATAAAACCCGTTCGCTGGGCATGAAAAAAATTGTAGCACAAATGGAAAAAGCCGGTGTGGAAAGGATTGTAGCGTTGGGCGACAGAAGCCTGCTACATACAACCGATGGAAAAATGATCATGGAAGGAGAATATTTTCCAATTAAAGAACAAGCAGTTGCAGAGGAACACCTGGAAGCTTTGAAAACGCTGCAGGCATCTTCACTTAAATGGACCCTTGTGTGTGCACCGGAAATAATTGAGGCTGAACCCACGGGGCTTTACCGCACCAGTATAGATACTCCGCCTGTTCCGGATCATGAACGCATTAATACCGGCGACCTGGCAATGTGCATGCTGAATGAGCTAAGCAAAAACGTATTCATCCACAAAAAGCTGGGCATATCAAATTAATGAGCCGGTTAATTGGGAGTACCTTAACGGTGATTGCACGGCATTTTAGGCAACTTTGCAACAATGAATAAACTTTACAAAAATCTTTTTATTGCAGGCATCCTGTTGTTGCCGGTCATTGGCAAAAGTCAGACCATAGACAGCATTTATGTAAACCTGTATACCGACAGTTTAAAAAAAGGCACGTACAATTATATTAATGTAGATGGCCTATTGTCTAATGGCAGTTACCTGCCGCTCGACAGCACTCACCTGGTATTTAAAAGTTCCTGCGGAAAATTTTACGGTAATAGTTTATGGATAGACCCTGCCATGCATAGTGGCAAAGTAGAGATTGAGGTGACCATGCGCAGCAAACCCTCCATGAAGCAAAAGTTCAGCATGTATATAAAAACAGTTGACACCAACCCGTCGTTAAAAACTGAAAAGGAGTTGCTGGAAGAAATGAAACAACAGCGGCAACAACAGAAAAAAGATGGTTATAATAAGACCTGATGGTAAACGATAATTAAGAAACCTTACATTTAAAAGCCCCCGGAAATATCCGGGGGCTTTTATCATATCATAATTTAATTAAGCAAACTTCTTGGCATCTTCCAGGAATTTTGCCAGGCCAATATCTGTTAGCGGATGTTTCAGCAGGCCCAGGATAGAATCCAACGGACAGGTACAAACATCAGCACCTGCTTCAGCACATTTGATGATGTGCAAGGGGCTGCGGATAGAAGCCGCCAATATTTCTGTTGTATAACCTTGTATAGAATATATCTGCCTGATCTGGTGAATAAGATCAACACCATCCCAGCCACTATCATCAATTCGGCCAATAAAAGGAGACACATATTTTGCACCCGCCTTTGCAGCAAGAATTGCCTGCCCTGCAGAAAACACCAATGTGCAATTGGTAGGAATGCCGTTATCGGTAAACCACTTGATGGCTTTTACACCATCCTTTATCATAGGTACTTTTACCACAATGTTTTTATGCAGTTTGGCCAGCTTTTTCCCTTCTTCTACAATGCCATCAAAATCGGTGGAGATCACTTCTGCGCTGATATCGCCATCAACCATTTCGCAAATGGTTTTGTAATGTTCAATCACCGCATCATTGCCTTTAATACCTTCTTTAGCCATCAGCGAAGGATTGGTGGTTACACCGTCTAATATGCCAAGGTCGTTGGCTTCTTTAATTTGTGCAAGGTTTGCTGTATCTATAAAAAATTTCATGCCCCATACCCCGAAAGGGGATTTTGTTTTTGGTTAGATAATGTTTACAAATGTAACCCATTTGCCTAAGCCTGTTCAATAAATTATAAAGTAAAATAGCTGAAGAATTTCTGCGGAAGACGCTGAGGCAGGGCAAAAAAAAAATGGCAAGTTACTTACATCGCACCGCTCAACCACCTACCCTTGCTACCTTCCGGTCCTGGGGGAGTTCAGCAGGAGCTGGTCGTATAAGACTTGCCGTTGCAAAGATAAGCGTTAATGCTAAAAGTTTTTTTGAATATCCCTTTTCTTTTAAAAAAATTTTCAAAATAATATTTTTATTATATGACCGCCACGTTGTTCAAAAGGAATTTGTAGTCAGCGGAAGCCAACTTAAAAACTAAAGCCTGGCCTGTCTCTGCGGGAGTTTATCTGACTGATACCTATCAACTGGTCGCTTCTATCATTAAAGCCTTTATAATATAACAGGATGGTATAAGTATTTTCTGTTTCCCAGTAGTTGCCGTCTAATTGCTGCAGGTTGCCCGTAATAAGGTCCTTTAATACATAACTGTAGTTATAATAACCTTGTTTTAAGAAAGCGCTGGTTTCATACAAATTTGTTTCAGCATTGTAACGAAGCTGCCACCTGTTGGATGTTTCGTAACCTGTAAAGCCACCAAACAGGAATAGCTCCTGCTGGTTGGTATAAGGCAAACCACCCGGCGGTGCAAAAGAAAAATATACCATGGCATAATCTCCCTGCCACAAGGGATTGATATTCTCGGAGGTCATGATACTGTACATGCCGTTAAAATCAGGAAAATACACATAGCGCTCCCCCCGCCTGTCTGTATCGGGTTTCAAATAAATATCTGTACTGGTTTTATTATACACGGCTCTTTGCACCCGGTCGCTTTGCAAACGGAAACTGCGCAGGTCTAACCAACGCCACTCTTTACCCGCCTCAAAAATTGCGATGTTCTCAGAATTATATTCCAGCACATTGCCCCTGACAAATGTGGGCGGAATATCTTTTTGGGCATTATCCCAACGGTTGTTTTGCAATATAACTGCCTTCACTTGCTGGGCTGCGCTAAACGTGTTGACGCCTTTGATGCTGGCCGTGAATTTTATTTTTTGATGTGTGCTAAAAAATTGTGGTGTGAAGGGCTGAACCACTTCAGCAGCAATACTAGCCTTGGGTTCTATTACATACATCCGCTTGGTAAACACCACTTCGTTCTGGTTGCCATCAAGAAATACTTTTAACAAATAATTGCCACTCCTCGTTGGCACAGCAGCATTGGGGTCGGGCAATATTGCCTGGTAATGGGTGTAATTGGTAAATGCTATGGAAGAATACCGATAGGTGCTGATACGGTTTTGGGTGAATCCTTTGATATAATCAAAGGGGTTCAGGTTAACCGGGATCCAGTTATAATCGCATAACACATAGGTGTAATAATAATTTTTCAGGCTGCCCTCCAGGTCATCAAACTCAAGCTGCAGGCGGTCTGGCGTGTTTAAAGTATACACCGGCAGCCCCTGCTGGTTACCGTATTGATACAATTGCAGCGTGTGTATGTAGGGCTTGTAAATGACAGCATCCTGTGCCTCTGCATTTACAAGGGCAAGGGTAAAGAGGAGCAGTAAACTGTTACGGACAAAACTCATTTAATAGCTTATTTAATTTACTTTTGAAAGATACCAAATTTATGCCTGTTTGAATGTATCCTTATTTATAGCCAAACGTATTGCCTCTGTAAAACAAAAAACTTTCAGTCGTTTTATCATCGGGCTTGCCATTAGTGCTACCACGCTGAGTGTGGCGGTAATGATTGTTGCCCTGAGTTTTGTAAACGGTTTTCAACAAGTCATCAGCAGCAAGGTATTCAGCTTTTGGGGCCATGTAAGGGTGCAGCAAAGCCTGGATGAAAAAGTAAGTACTGCAGAAGAATATCCCATTGCGGCTAACGACTCCATTGAACGATACCTGAAAAGCATACCCGATGTGCAGACAGTAGAAAAATATGCTACCAAATCGGCGATACTAAAATATGGCACCGATATAGAAAGTGTGTTGCTGAAAGGCATTGACAAGGATTTTAATTTCGGCAGGCTGAACCGTTTTTTACAGGATGGTACATGGCTGAGTTTTGCCGATAGTGGTTACAGCCAGCAGATCAACATCAGCACATATACCGCCAACCAACTGCAGATGAAAACCGGCGATAGTATGCTGGTATTCTTTTTTAGTGCCGATGGATCCAGGCGGGCAAGAAAACTGACGGTTACAGGTATCTTCAAAACCGGCATTGAAGAATATGATAAAAATTTTGCCATTGCTGATATCAACCTCATCCGCAGGCTGAACAACTGGGACCCCAACCAGATAGGTGGTTACGAAATTTTCCTGCACGATTACAAACAAACAGACAGCATCAATAACCTCATTTATGAAGAGCTGCCCCAAAGCTGGTACAGCAGGAGCATCAAAGAAATTTATCCTAATATTTTCGACTGGCTAAACCTGCAGGGGCAACTAAAAGGTATACTGCTCACCATTATGGTGATAGTAGCTGTGGTTAACCTCATCACCTGTTTAATCATTCTTGTACTAGAGCGTACCCGTATGACCGGAATCTTAAAAGCGGTAGGCATGAGTGACTGGGGTATACAGAAAATATTTTTGTACAACACCAGCCTCATCGCCATTATAGGTATTATTGCCGGAACGCTGCTTGGGCTTGGCATTTGCGTATTGCAACAGCAAACCGGGTTCATCAAGTTAAACGAAGAAGCCTATTACCTTAGCAAGGCAGAAGCCAGTATCGACTGGCTGCAGGTATTGTTGGTAGATCTTGGCACCCTGGCAGTTTGTTTTGCCACGCTAATCATTCCAACCCTGCTCATAAAAAAAGTGAATACGGTAAGGGCTATACAATTCAGGTAA
>JBBSKH010000062.1:0-21760 GCA_038256495.1 Chitinophagales bacterium | reverse complement strand
GTTAATGAGAAAACGATCGCAATCGGGACGACACAAGAATTTCCCATCCCAACTCAAAAAAAATAGGCTGCCTTTTAAGACAACCTATTTTTCGTGGTGTGGGCCGGGATTGAACCGGCGACACATGGATTTTCAGTCCATTGCTCTACCAACTGAGCTACCGCACCCTCCTGCATTGCTGCATGATTCCCTTTCGGGGTTGCAAAAATAAGGGGAATTGATTAAATAAGAAAGTATTTTAAAAAGATTACCACTTTCCTGTTTTGCCCTTTATTGCTGCGGCATTGTATTAAAAAGATGCCATATCTATTACAAAGCGGTACTTCACATCAGATTTCAGGATGCGTTCGTAGGCTTCGTTAATCTGGTCCATTTTTATCATTTCTATATCGCTGGTAATATTGTGTTTGCTGCAAAAGTCCAGCATTTCCTGGGTTTCTGCAATACCACCAATAAGCGAACCGGCCAATGAACGCCTTCCCAATATCAATGAAAATGCACTTACCGGAGTTGGCTCCGGCGGTGCACCTACCAATACCATGGTGCCGTTTGTTTTTAGCAAACCAAGGTATTCATTGTAATCGTGCTGTGCAGAAACGGTATTCAATATAAAATCAAATGTACCGGCAGCAGCTTTCATGCTGTCCTCATTGCGGCTGTTAACAAATGCCGTGGCGCCTAAACGCTTTGCATCTTCTTCTTTGCTGTCTGAAGTGCTGATCACGGTAACTTCGGCACCCATAGCTGCGGCAATCTTTACGCCCATGTGGCCTAAACCACCTAGTCCAACAATGGCAACCTTATCTCCATGGGTAATCTCATTCCTGCACAAAGGAGAGTAGGTAGTAATACCAGCACAAAGTAATGGTGCCACCGCTTTCAGGTCCAGGTTGTCAGGTATGCGCAGGGTGTAATTTTCATCTACAACAATTGTTTTGCTGTAACCACCATAAGTAGTTTCGCCATCTTTACCAACGCCGTTGTAAGTTCCTACCATGCCGTTCTCACAAAACTGTTCATCGCCTACAGCGCACTGCGGGCAGGTGCCGCATGAGTCTACCAGGCAACCTACGCCTGCAAGATCTCCTTCTTTAAATTTTGTTACTTCATGGCCCACGGCCGTTACTTTTCCTACAATTTCATGCCCTGGCACAACCGGGTACATGGTGTTTTGCCACTCGTTACGGGCCTGGTGTATATCTGAGTGACAAACACCACAATATAAGATCTCTATTTGCACCTCTTTAGGTCCTGGGTCTCTCCGGGTTATGGTGAATGGTGCCAATTTTGCATCTGACGCTTCTGCTGCATAAGCTTTAACTTCTGCCATAATGGTTTGTTTTAAAAGTGAGGGGTGTTAATATCAACTTATTTTAACAACCGTAAAAATGATTGGTTCAATTCAATCACGAATTGTTCCAAATGTTGGGTTAATTGCCAAATTCGCATAAAAATTTAATGCGCATCAGCTTTAACTGTTCCCAGTTAAAATCACTATCGGCGAGTTCTTCCTGCGCTACCTGCAGGGAAGATGTTTCGCAGCTTTTAAAATAATCTATGATCTCTTCCTGGCCGTATTCATCCACCATCTCATCAATGGCATAATTCAGGTTTAGCTTGGTGCCACTTGCTACAATGGTTTCCATTTCTTCCAGCAACTCATCTATGCGCAGGTCTTTGGTTTTGGCAATCGTTTCCAGGGAAATTTTTTTATCAACATTCTGAATGATAAATATTTTGTTGTTGTTCCTGTTGGCCACGCTCTTCATCACAAAGTCATCAGGCTTTATAATTTCATTCTCTTCAACATATGCTATAATCGCATCCAAAAAAGGTTTGCCATAGCGCAGGGATTTCCCTTTGCTTACCCCGCTTATTTTTTCCAGTTCTTCCATGGTCGTCGGGTACATAGTAGCCATATCTTCCAGAGAAGTTTCCAGAAAAATTACAAAAGGTGGCAGTTTCTTCTCCCTGGCAACTTTCATTCGCAATGCCATTAGTATTTCCTGGAGTTTTTCATCCGTGGCGCCACCTCCTTCGGCTTCCGGCATGCCTGCCTCATCATCTGCATTTGCATCCGGGAAAAGATTGTTCAGTATGATTTTAAAGCTGGCTGGCTTTTTAAGGAAGCCTTCACTCCTGGGCGTAAATTTAAGCACGCCATATTCAAGGATGTCTTTTTTCAGCAATCCTTCTAACAACATCTGCCTGATAAGGCTGCTCCAGTAATGCGGTTCCTTGTCTTTGCCCGAACCAAAAACCGGCAACGCCTCGTGGCGGTACATTTTAACCTGTGGCGTGGCTTTACCAGCTAAAATAAGCAACACGTATTCAATAGCAAATTGCTCACCCAATGCTTTAATGGTCTTTAATACCGTAACCGCTTCTGCCTTGGCTTCAATCTTCTCTTTCGGGTTCAGGCAATTATCGCAATGTCCACAGCTTTTTTCGTCGTTAAAAGCTTCTCCAAAATAATATAGTAATGTTTTCCTGCGGCAGATGCTGCTTTCTGCATAGGAAACCGTTTCATTTATCAGTTGTGCGCCCACTTCTCGTTCACTAAGCGGTTTGTCCCGCATCAGGTGTTCCAGTTTGCTTACGTCTTTATGAGAATAGTAGAGAATACATTTTCCTTCCAGTCCGTCCCTGCCGGCACGGCCGGTTTCCTGGTAATAGTTTTCTATTGATTTTGGAATATTGTAGTGTATCACAAATCGGATATCGGGTTTATCTATGCCCATTCCAAAAGCAATAGTGGCTACAATTACATGCACTTCTTCGTTTAGGAACTGGTCTTGCCTGCGTGCCCTTAATTTAGCTTCCAGGCCTGCATGGTAAGCAACAGCGGTAATGCCGTTGGCATTTAGCATAGCTGCCAGTTCTTCGGTGGTTTTGCGGTTAAGCGTGTAGATAATGCCGCTTTTATTTTTATGTAGTTGAATAAAGCGAACAATACTCTTATTGGTCTGGTCAAGGTTTATCTTGGGCAGCACTTCATAATAAAGATTGCCCCTGTTAAACGAAGAAATGAATATCTCCGGCTTACGCAGCCCAAGGTTTTTTACTATATCGCTCTGCACTTTTGGTGTGGCAGTAGCAGTTAGTGCAATAATAGGAATGGCCGGGTTTATCAGGTCCATCATTTCCTTTAGCCGGCGGTATTCCGGTCTGAAGTCATGTCCCCATTCTGAGATACAATGCGCTTCATCCACAGCAAAGAAGGAAATCTTAAGCTGGCGGAAGAATTCAATGTTCTCTTCTTTAGTAAGCGTTTCCGGCGCTACATACAATAATTTAGTACGCCCTGCCAACAGGTCGTCTTTCACCACTTTCTGCTGTCCTTTATTCAAAGTACTGTTTAAGAAATGCGCCACATCATCTCTGCTGCTGTAGCTACGCACCAGGTCTACCTGGTTTTTCATCAGGGCAATGAGGGGGCTCACTACAATTGCTACACCCGGGCAGATTACAGCCGGCAACTGGTAGCATAAACTTTTGCCGCCACCAGTTGGCATTATAACAAAAGTATCCCTGCCCGCCATTAGGGTTTGAATGATGTCTTCCTGCGGACCTTTAAAGCCATCGAAGCCAAAATGGTGCTGCAACTGCTTTGCAAGATCGGCGTAGTCGCCCAAAACTGTAAGTGATGAATCTTTTTTGGTAGGAGTGGTTTTTTTAGTGGCACTTTTTTTTGCTGTGCCCGATATCGGTTTTGTGGTAGCCATAATCTTAGTCGCTCGCTCTTTTATGTTCGTTAATCAATAACATAGACGAAGGTTTTTTTTAAAAGGGTAGCGAAGTTAATTCAAACATGCTGTATTTTCAAACCTATTATGTTGTTACAATTTTCTTAACAAATGCCCGTATTTACTAAGTTCATTCCCTTTAAGATAGCCAAAAAACGATGCTTTAGCCAAAAAATTTTATTATGTGGATAGTTTTGTAAAGTAAGGGGTGGCAAGCGCAGCATTCTTTGCATTGTGATTGAATTGGAGTAGGTTTGCGCCGTATTTTAAAATGAATAAAAATTCCATTATAACCGGAGCTTTAAAAAGCATTGAATTACAGGCTGCTGCCATTGCGGCGCTGGCTGAATTTGTAAACGATGATTTTGAAAAAGCAGTAGCTGTTTTGCTGAAAATGCAGGGCAGGCTTGTTATTAGTGGCATTGGCAAAAGTGCCATTGTGGCCCAGAAGATAGTAGCTACCATGAACAGTACCGGCACGCCCGCCTTGTTCATGCATGCTGCGGATGCTATTCATGGTGATCTTGGCATGGTGCAACCGGGCGATATCGTTATGGTGATAAGCAAAAGTGGCAACAGCCCGGAAATAAAAGTGCTGGCACCGCTTGTAAAGAACTTCGGCAATACATTAATAGGCATGGCAGGCGATATGGATTCTTACCTGGCCAGCCAGTGTGATATTATTTTGAATACAACGGTAACACAGGAAGCCTGCCCCAATAACCTGGCGCCTACCACCAGCACCACGGCTCAAATAGTGATGGGCGATGCGCTTGCCATCTGCCTGATGGAATCAAGGGAATTTAAATCGACAGATTTTGCCAGGTACCACCCCGGTGGAACCCTGGGAAAAAAATTATACCTGCGGGTAGCCGACCTGGTAACCCTGCATGGTATGCCCGCCGTAAACAGCGGAGCTCCCGTTAAGGAAGCAATTATGCAAATAACCCGGAACAGGGTGGGCGCATGTGCGGTGTTAACAGATGAGCAGGAAGTATTGGGCATTATTACAGATGGTGACCTGCGCCGTATGCTGGAAAACTACGATACATTTGCAACGCTAACAGCGGATGACATCATGAGCTCCTCACCTAAAACCATCGAGGTAAACAGTCTTGCCGTATCGGCCCTGGAAAAAATGCGTAGCCATAATATTAACCAGTTAATAGCCATTAATAATGGAAAATATGCAGGTATCATACACTTGCAGGACCTGGTAAGAGAAGGAATTATTTAAAATCTTTTTAAGTGTTTGATGCTTAAAAAACAGTGAACCTAATATGAATAAAAATCACTACGTGGCTATAATGGCCGGCGGTATCGGAAGCCGTTTTTGGCCAATGAGTCGTACCGATTTTCCTAAACAATTCCTGGATATCTTAAACACAGGAAGAACGCTGATACAGGCTACTTACGATCGATTTGCAAAATTCATTCCTGCAGAAAATATTTACGTGGTTACTTCGGCTCAGTACGAATCAATCGTAGCAAAGCAATTGCCGGAACTCAACCCCGGTAATATTTTGTGTGAACCATCCCGCAAAAATACGGCTGCCTGTATTGCCTACATTTCTTACAAACTGCAACAGATAAATCCTAATGCAAACCTGGTGTGTGCACCTGCAGATCACCTGATAACGGAAACGGATGCCTTTATTAAAGTTTGCCAGGACGCATTGCATTTTACATCGCATATAAAGGCGTTGGTTACACTAGGCATCAAGCCCAACCACCCTAATACGGGTTATGGTTATATTCAATACGAGTCATTTGCTGTAAGCGAAAATGTTTACAAAGTAAAAACCTTTACGGAAAAGCCCGATCTGGAACTGGCCAAAACCTTTGTTGCCAGCGGCGACTTTTTATGGAATGCCGGCATATTTGTTTGGGAAGTAAAAAATATTATCAAGGCTTTTGAAAACCTGCTGCCGGAAATGCACGAAGTGTTTGATGCAGAAAAAGAGAACCTGGTAACAGATAGAGAAAAAGAATCTATAGAAAGGATATATCCCCAGTGCGTAAGCATTTCAATTGATTATGGCATTATGGAGAAGGCAGATAATGTGTATGTGATTCCAGCATCCTTCGGCTGGAGCGACCTTGGTACCTGGAAGAGCGCTTACGAAAACCTGGAGAAAGATTACCTGGGTAATGCCGTGGCGGGTAATAATGTTGTGGTGATTGATGCAACAAGGAATATGGTGCACAGCGAAAATAACAAACTGCTGGTGTTGCAGGGTCTGGATGATTTCATCATTGTAGATAGTAAGGATGTGTTGCTAATTTGCAAAAAAGACAATGAGCAGGAGATAAAAGAATATGTGGCTGAGATCCGCAGGAGCAAGGGTGATAAATATCTTTAATGTTGTAGAAATATAGCTATCATTTAATAATGGTGCGTAAAACTTTTTATTATTTTGACGCCATCAATCCAAAGCAAACTACCTAATGTAGGCACTACCATTTTTACAGAAATGAGTGTGCTGGCACAACAATACAACGCCATCAATCTTGGCCAGGGTTTCCCTGATTTTGAAATGGACCGGGCATTGGTGGCACTGGTAAATGATGCCATGCAACAGGGCCACAACCAGTATGTGCACATGAATGGGTTGCCTGCTTTGCGCCAGGCTTTGGCACAAAAAGTAAAAGACCTTTATCAGAACAACATAGATGCAGACCAGGAGATCACTATTACGCCCGGCGGCACTTATGCTATTTACACAGCATTTACAAGTATACTTCAGCCCGGCGACGAGGTTATTTTATTTGAGCCCGCCTATGATAGTTATATTCCAAACATCGAAATTAATGGCGCAAGGGCAGTTCCTATCGCATTGGAATATCCTGCTTATAATATTGACTGGGCAAAAGTGAAGGCCGCCATCAATGCAAAGACCCGGGCCATTATCATAAACTCACCACACAATCCTACAGGCACTTTACTTGGCGAAGCTGATATGAAAGCGTTGGCTGAACTGGTGGAAGGTACCGGTATCTTTATTATCAGCGACGAAGTATATGAACACCTCGTGTTTGGAGGAAAAAAACATTTATCTGTATTGCAGTACCCGGCACTATATGAAAGAAGTTTTGTATGTTTTTCATTTGGCAAAACCTACCATGCCACCGGCTGGAAAATGGGCTATTGCATAACGCCACCGGCCCTCATGAAGGAGTTCAGGAAAGTGCACCAGTTTAACTGCTTTACCTGCAACAGCCCGGTGCAGTTTGCGCTTGCCAAATATCTCCAGAATAAAGAAGCATACACCGGACTTGGAAAAATGATGCAGCAGAAAAAAGATTTTTTCGAGGAGCAAATGAAGGCTACCCCTTTCGAAGCCCTGCCTTCCTTTGGCAGCTATTTCCAGTTGTATAGTTATGCTGGCATCAGCAATCTGAAAGAGAAAGATATGGCCATACATCTTATAAAAGAATTTGGCGTGGCTACCATTCCAGTATCAGCTTTTTATAAAGAACCTGTTGAAAATAAAGTACTGCGTTTTTGTTTTGCTAAAAAGGAAGCTACCCTCCTGGAAGCTGTTAAAAGACTTGTTAAAGGGTGCATTTAAAATTGTCGCCGGTTGGAACACCAACCGGCGATGGCCGCCGTGGTCGGTGTCCCCCAACGCCCACAAGAAGTACGGCTAAGCGACAATTTTAAAAGGCTTGTTAAATCAACCTGATATAAATATTTCTTTTCTTTTCTTTGTATGCGTTATTTAACCCAATACATCACGCTAAAACAACACTCATGAAAACAGTTTTATTTTCCCTTGTTACCCTTCTTTTTGTGGCCAGCAGTTGCGGTCCTAGAATTTACAAGAACCCAGATTTTGATGATAAAACGGCCCGGCACAAAATAGTTGCCATCATGCCAGCCGATGTTAACATTGCATTGCGGCCAAATGACATGAAAAAGATCACACCTGCCCAATTGGAAGAAATGCAGACTAAAACCGGCCAGAACATCCAGGATAATATGTACAGTTGGTTCCTTCGCCGGAGCGATCGCTTCAAGTACACCGTTAGTTTCCAGGATATCAGCAAAACTAATACGCTGTTGTTGAAGAATGGCATCACCAACGCTAACATTGACACAAAGACCAAGGAAGAACTGGCAGCAATATTGGGTGTAGATGCAATTATTTCTACCAATGCCATTATGCAAAAACCAATGAGCGAAGGTGCGGCGGTTGCAGTAGGGGTATTGTTAGGCGCCTGGGGCAATACCAACGACGTTAAAACATCCATCAATATTCATGATGGTAAAGATGGCTCACTGGTATGGAAATACGATTATACTGCCGCAGGATCTGTAGGCAGCGACACCCAGAGCCTGGTGAATGCGCTTATGAGAAATGCCTCTAGAAAATTCCCCTACAACGATAAATAAGTCCTTGACAAATTTTATAGCTCCCTCGTAACTATTTGGTTTCGTGGGAGGTATCTTTTTTATTCTTTTTCTCCGAAAATATATTTTATTGATTGCAAGAAATTTCTTTCCTTAGCGTAATCGATTACGTAAAACTTTCTCTTCTTGCCAATGAGTTTAAAAGTTACACTTGCAGATATAGCGCAGGAGTTAGATACTACCGCTGCCACCGTATCCCGGGCATTGAGGGGTGATAAGTCGATTAGTGAGAAAACCAGGCAAAGAATTATAGCTGCTGCCAGCCGGTTAAACTATACACCCCATAAAATTGCTGCCTCCTTACGCAAAGGCCAAAGTGGCCTCATCGGCGTAATTATTCCAAGTGCTGAGATCAGTTTTTTTGGTTCCGTAGTGCATGGTATTGAAAACGGCGCCAACAAAAGCGGCTACAATGTTTTGATTTACCAGAGCAACGAATTATACGAATCAGAAGTAAAAGGAATTGAAACATTTCTATCCGCACGGGTAGATGGTATAATGGTTTCAATTGCCAAACAAACGGAAGCCTTCACCCATTTTCTTTCGGCGAAGGCAACCGGCATACCCATGGTGTTTTTCGATCGCTCTAAAGATGAACTGGGTATTCACTCCGTTGTTATCAACGACTATAAAGGCGCTTACCTTGCCACTACGCATTTAATTGAACAAGGTTATAACAATATTGCCCATATCTCCGGGCCTCAACATTTGCAGATATTTAAAGATCGCCTGCGGGGTTATCAGGATGCATTGAAGGACAACGGCAGAACCGTTTCGGATGCCTTGATCTTTGCCGGCAATGTTTCCATAGATGCTGGCCGCAATGCCATCGATCATTTTTTTACAATGACTAACCCGCCCGATGCCGTGTTTGCAGTAGAAGACTTTACTGCATTGGGCGCCATCAAAGCACTAAAAGAAAAACAGGTAAGGATACCAGAAGATTTTGGCGTGATTGGTTTTGCCAACGAAGCTTTTGGCGAACACATTACGCCAACACTTTCCACCATCGATCAGCAAACCGTACAAATGGGCAACGATGCTTTTGAAATGCTGATGCAGTTGATGAATGATAAAACAGGAAATACGATAGAACAGCAACGGGTTTTGGAGCCCATTCCCGTTTTTAGAGAGTCGAGCAGCAGGAGATAGCAATGGAAGGGAGTTTACCGCTTGATGTGGTTAAATAATTATACGAATGCAGTTGGGAGCCTGAATGCTATGCTAACTGGAAGGGTTACACCCTGGGTGCTTTTGATAACAGCGGTAATCCAACTATTGCATTGGAACCATTCAAATAATTAAAAAATGATTGCATGATGCAGCAACTATTAAGAGGAAGCCTGGGTATTTTAATGTTGGGGTTGATGTGCAGCACCGCCGATGCCCAGCAACACATTAATATAGATGAAGGCTGGAAATTTCATTTCGGCCATGCGGCTAATCCTGAGAAAGATTTTAATTACAGCATTGCCACTGTTTACTCCAAAAGCGGTGCTGCCCCGGGAACCGCCATTGAGCCCCGCTTTAACGACAGCAACTGGCGCAGCCTTAACCTGCCACATGATTGGGCGGTGGAGTTACCTTTTTCAAAATCGGATAATTTTGGCGTTGAATCGCATGGCTTTAAACCCGTAGGTGGTTTGTATCCTGCTACCAGCATTGGCTGGTACCGAAAAAGATTTAATGTGAACGCAGCCGATAGCGGTCAGCGTTTCCAGTTGCAGTTCGATGGCATTTTTCGCAATGCCAATATTTGGGTGAACGGTTTCTTTGTGGGTAATAATATGAGCGGTTACATCGGTGCATCTTATGACATTACAGACATCATAAACTACAATAAAGAAAACGTAATTGCAGTAAGGGTAGATGCCACACAATACGAGGGTTGGTTTTACGAAGGTGCCGGCATCTATCGGCATGTATGGTTGAACCAGTATAACAATATCCACATCCCCGACGGTGGTCTTTTTGTTTATGCAGATGTGCAGGGGAATAAAGCGAATGTGGGAATTGAAACTACGGTTGCCAACCAAAACTTTTCCGCAGCTAATTGCAGCGTTTTTTCTTATATCACAAATAGGGAAGGAGCCATCATCGCCCAGGCAAAAGAACAGCCATTAAATATTGCTGCTGATGGCCGGGTTACTATCAAACAAAATATTGCAATCAACAATCCACGTTTATGGAACCTGGATGATCCTTATTTATACCGGGTAGTGTCGGTCATTAAATCAGGCAACAAAATTATCTACACAAAAAAAGAACGCTTTGGTATTCGTACACTAAGGTTTGATGCGAAGGAAGGATTTTTTCTCAACGGTAAATATTTGAAAATACAGGGTACCAATAACCACCAGGATCATGCTGGCCTGGGTAGTGCCTTACCGGACTATATGCAGTATTACCGCATCGGTTTATTGAAGAACCTTGGTACAAATGCATATCGTGCCAGCCACAATCCGCCCACACCTGAACTGCTGGATGCCTGTGACAGCCTGGGTATGCTGGTGATGGACGAAACCCGTTTGCTGAACAGCAGCGAAGCATACCTGCAGCAGTTTGAGAAAATGATTTTGCGGGATCGTAACCATCCTTCTGTTTTTATGTGGAGTATTGGCAATGAAGAAGGCTGGATTCATACCCAATCGAATGGCAAGCGCATTGCACAAACTTTTATCGCCAAACAAAAGGCTTTGGATCCCACGAGGACATGCACATACGCTGCCGATGTTGCCAATGTATTCAATGGCATAAATGAAGTGATTCCTATTCGCAGTTTTAACTACCGGGAATATGCTGTGGCAGATTATCACCGGGATCATCCCACACAACCATTGCTGGGTACCGAGATGGGTAGCACCGTTACCACCCGAGGTATTTATGAAAAAGATACGATCCGTGGATACCTGCCCGATCATGATATAACCGCCCCATGGTGGGCCAGCACAGCAGAAAAATGGTGGAAACTGGCAGCGGAAAATAAATACTGGCTTGGTGGATTTGTTTGGACGGGTTTTGATTACCGGGGTGAACCCACGCCTTACCACTGGCCGAATATCAATTCGCATTTCGGCATTATGGATATGTGCGGCTTTCCCAAAAATAATTATTACTACTACCAAAGCTGGTGGACGGATAAAGATGTATTGAATATTTCTCCGCATTGGAACCAGACGGTAAAATGGGGCGAACCTGCTCCGGTCATCAATGTTTGGGTTAACTCAAATGCAGATAACGTGGAGTTATTTTTAAATGGTAAAACCCTTGGCAAAAAAGATATGCCCCGCAATGGCCACCTTGAATGGGATGTAACTTATGCACCGGGCAAACTGGAAGCCATCGGCTACAAGGGCGGCAGGAAGTTAGCAGCCAAAGTAGAAACCACTGGCGCACCGGCAGAAGTGCAGTTAACGCCTTACAAAACCACAATGCTGGCCGATGGCCAGGATGTAACGGTAATGAACATCAGCATAATTGATAAGGATGGAAGAGAAGTCTCCGATGCCAGCAACATGGTGCGCTTTAGCATCAGCGGCCCTGGCAAAATCATTGGCGTGGGCAATGGCGATCCCAGCAGTCATGAACCCGACCAGTGCGTTGATGGTGCCTGGCAGCGCAGCGCATTCAACGGCAAATGCCAGGTGATTGTGCAATCCACTAGAGCAGCAGGTACCATTCATTTTGAAGCCAGTTCAGGTGGGTTGTATAATGGTGCTACCGATATTGTTACAGTGGCGCCGGGCAGCGTGGCCACTGTAAATTTCGATCCAGCCTATAAGCTGCAGGGCGAGGCTGCCAAACCAAGAACCGCTACAAAAATGCTGGGAGCCGATATTTCGTTTCTGCCCGAACTGGAAGCAAGGGGAATGAAATTCTCGGACGAAGGACAGGAGAAAGATGCGATTGAAATTTTGAAGGATCATGGGTTTAATTATGTGCGCCTGCGCATTTTTAATAACCCCGCTAACGATAGTGGTTATTCGCCCGGCAAAGGATTTTGCGACCCGGAGCATACCAAACAAATGGCTAAAAGAGTAAAAGCTGCTGGTATGAAACTGCTGCTCGATTTTCATTACAGCGATTACTGGGCGGACCCTGGCCACGAGTATAAACCAGCAGCATGGAAGGGTTTGAACTTTTCCCAAATGAAGAAAGCTTTGTATGACTATACCAAAAATGTACTATCAGAATTAAAGGCCCAGGGTACATTGCCGGATATGGTGCAGGTAGGCAACGAGATCAATCATGGCATGGTATGGCCCGAAGGCAATATCCAGCATGTTGATTCGCTGGCGCAATTGATAAACGCAGGCATTGCCGCAGTAAAGGCGGTGGCGCCGGAAACTGTCATCATGTTGCATGTGGCACTTGGCGGACAAAGAGATGAAACGGTTTTCTTTATGGATAATATGCTGAAACGAAACGTGTCCTTTGATGTGATCGGCCTTTCGTACTACCCCAAATGGCATGGCACTTTAGATGACCTGCGGGATAATATGCATGACCTGCTACAACGCTATGATAAAGATATCATCGTGGTAGAATATTCTGCCAAGAAAGAGGAAGTGAACACACTCAGTTTTGAGTTGCCCGGCGGCAGGGGCAAGGGTACCTGCATCTGGGAACCACTGAGCACCTGGGAGCGCATTTTTGACAACGAAGGAAAATCCAATGAACTCATAAAATTGTATGACGGGATTAGCAAACAATACCTGGAAAAATAATCAGTAAAAAATAGCTTTATGCAAGAATTAGTATCAAATATTTTTAAGCAAAAATTCGGCACTAGCCCGCTTATGGTGCGTTCGCCGGGGCGTATCAATATCATTGGTGAGCATACCGATTATAACGATGGGTTTGTATTGCCTGCGGCAATTGATAAGGCCATTTACGTGGCTATCGCTAAAAGGGATGACCAGTTTATTTACCTGTATGCGGCCAATTTTGATGAAGAATTTGAAGTGGCGCTGCCGGATATAACGCCGCAAAAAAACTGGCCTACTTATATCCTCGGTGTGGTAGATCAGTTGCAGAAAAAAGGGATGCCGCTCCAGGGATTCAATTTGGTAATTGATGGTGATGTGCCGGTAGGCGCCGGGCTGTCTAGCTCCGCTGCAGTAGAATGTGCCGTGGCGTTTGCATTAAATGAATTGTTTGGTTTGGGCTTGTCTAAAATGGAGATGGTACTGATTGCCCAGCAGGCAGAGCATACTTATTCCGGCGTGATGTGTGGTGTGATGGATATGTTTGCCAGCATGTTTGGCAAAAAAGATCATGTGATAAAACTAGATTGCCGATCGCTGGAATACGAATACAAGCCGCTGGTTTTGAAAAATTATCAACTGGTTTTATTAAATACCAATGTAAAACATTCGCTTGCTTCCAGTGCCTACAATGAGCGTCGCCAGCAGTGTGAGCAGGGCGTGGCCTGGGTAAAAGTCCATCATCCGCAGGTGAATAGTTTAAGAGATACCACGCTTACTATGCTGCAGCAATATGTACAACCCAAAGATGCGCTGGTGTACCAACGCTGTAAATTTATTGTTGAAGAAATTCAGCGATTGCAGGACGCCTGTACTGACCTGGAAAATGGCAACATTGCCGCCTTGGGCAAAAAATTGTTTGCCACGCATGAAGGGCTGAGTAAAGACTACGAGGTAAGTTGTAAAGAACTCGATTTCCTGGTGGACAATGTTAAAGACAACCCGGCAGTAGCCGGTGCCAGGATGATGGGTGGCGGTTTTGGTGGTTGTACCATTAACCTTGTGGAGGAAGCTAAGGTGCCCGAACTCATTGAAACACTCAGTGGCAAATACCGGCACAAGCTGCAGCTTGATCTTACACCCATCATCGTAAATATTCAGAACGGCACTTCTATTATAAAAAAATAACCAACAATCAACTGCTTAAATCAACAACATGAATAATCTACTTCACACAAGCGACTACATTGTATTTATTACCTATTTTTTAATTGTGGCTTCCTACGGATTGTGGGTTTACCGCAGAAAAAAATCTGCGCAAACCAGTACCAAAGATTATTTCCTTGCAGAAGGCTCCCTTACCTGGTGGGCTATTGGCGCATCATTGATTGCTTCCAATATTTCTGCAGAGCAGTTTATTGGTATGAGCGGCGAAGGTTTTTTCAGTGGCATTGCGGTAGCTGCATACGAGTGGGTAGCAGCCATTGCCCTCATCATTATTGCTGTTTGGTTCATGCCGGTGTATCTTAAAAACAAGATATATACCATGCCGCAATTTCTAAATGTGCGGTATAACCAAACGGTGGCCATCATTATGGCGGTATTCTGGTTGTTCTTATATGTATTCGTAAACCTCACTGCCATTCTTTACCTCGGTTCTCAGGCAATTGGTAGCCTGGCAGGTCATGAGTATTTTCATTTTATACTGGTGCTGCTGGCCATGTTTGCATTGGTAATTGCATTGGGTGGTATGAAGGTGATTGGCTACACGGATGTGATACAGGTAGCAGTGCTCATCATTGGCGGTTTTGTGGCCGTGTGGCTGGCATTAAGCAAGGTAGATGAAGTAGTGAACCAGGGTACCAGTGCATTAAATGGTTTTAAAACTTTGATGAGCCAGGCACCCGATCATTTCCATATGATATTTCAGAAACCTACGGCCAACAGCAACCTCGATTACGTGAACAAGTACGTGGCACTGCCGGGTATCACCATGTATTTTGCAGGGCAGTGGATAGCCAATTTAAATTACTGGGGTTGCAACCAGTACATTACACAACGGGCATTGGGGGCGGATCTGCAGACAGCCCGTAACGGTATACTCTTCGCCGGTTTCTTAAAAATATTTATGCCCATTATTGTAATGCTGCCGGGTATTGCAGCCTTTGTGTTGTATAAGAACGGGTATTTTGCCGAAGGTACTTTTGGTGGCAACAAGGATGGTGCATACGGAGCCATTTTGAGTTTACTGCCTGCAGGTATGAAGGGTTTATCTGTAGCTGCACTTACTGCAGCTATTGTAGCTTCACTGGCAGGAAAAGTGAACAGTATTTCAACCATTTTCACTTTAGATATTTACCAAAAATATTTTAATAAAACAGCCGATGAAAAGAAACTCGTAAGGGTGGGACGCTTCGCCATACTGGTGGCCATGCTCATTGCCGTTGCCTGCTGCTGGGAAGACCTGCTGGGAATTGGCAGAGAAGGTGGGTTTACTTTTATTCAGAAATACACAGGCTTCATCAGCCCCGGCGTGTTTGCCATGTTTATCCTTGGGATGTTCTGGAAACGTACCACCGGCGCTGCTGCTATTGCAGGCTTGCTGGGAGGGTTGATATTCGTAGTAGTTTTTAATAATTATGCACCGGAATGGTTTGGCCACGAAACATGGTTGTACACCGCATACGATGTGGGTGGCGGCAATTTCGAAATTCCATTTATGACTAACATGGGCTGGTCATTTGTATTTACCGTGTTGCTGATGGGAGCCATAAGCATGGCTGGTCCAAAAGTAAACCCAAAGGCATTTGGTATAGACAGCAGTATGTTTAAACTCACACCATCTACTATTGTATTAATCACCATCATTATTTTATCGGTAGCAGCGCTGTATGCCAAGTTCTGGTAAGCGGGTTAGAAGAGATAAATTTTTTAAGGCTGCACATTCATTTCACGAAACAACTAATGTAAACTGATCACACGGGTCAGTTTCCATTGGTTGTTTTCTAATCGCCATATATGCACAAATTTTGAGAAATGCGTGGGCCCAGTTTCTTTTTCCTGGTTATTATGAAAACCGTGGAAACCTATTTCTACCGCACCATAATTGTTGATCTCGTACACTTCAATGCTGCCTTTCAATAACTCCCGGGTAACCTTGCCACAAATATTTTCTTTTGTAGCATTCATTATTTGTTTTTTAGAGGTTGATAAACCCCCTTTATCATGGTAAAATTCTATGTCTTCAGAAATCATAGAATCTATCACGGCAAGGTTGCAGTTATTGTAAGCGTTAAAGAACAGGCTGTCTGCCTGGGCAATTGCATTATACAGTTCTGCTGAAACATTGCGCTGGTAAGGCGGTGCAGCCTGCGGCGATTGTGCTGATGCAGTAGATCCAATATTGACAAATACAACAAATAAAAGAATTACCAGGGAAATATTGATATTTTTCATGCGACAAAAATAGCTATAACTGGTTCCAATTAAAGTCATGCAGCTATAATATTTCCGCTGATGTTATTTTAATTTTACTTTCAATACTGTGCTGCAGTTTTAAGATTCCTCAGAATCTCATTATCTTTAAAAGGCAGTAGATAACACAACAACCCACGGCCATGGCAGATATTTTTATCAGTTACAAAAGAGAAGACTATTCGCTGGCACAATCTGTTGCCGAAAAATTAATAGCAACCGGCTGGACGGTTTGGTGGGATCGTAACATCCCGGTAGGGAAAGCATACGATAAAGTGATTGAAGAAGAAATGGCTGCGGCAAAATGCATCATCACCCTTTGGACAAAAGATTCTGTAAACTCATTAAATGTAAAAGAAGAAGCGCAGGAAGGATTAAGGAGGAATATACTTATCCCGGTATCAGTTGGCGGTGTACATCCGCCCTACGGATTTAAAATGATACAAACGCTAGCCTGGAAAGATGAAGGGGTGGCAGATGAAGCTTCGCTGGAAAAATTAATTGAACAAATTCCCAGGCTGGTTGAGCCTGGGGAAGTAATACACCAAAATGACCCGGATGATGATGACCCGATTATCCCCGAACCGGAGCCTGAAATAAAAGAAACAAAAGAGGACAAACCAACAAAAGAAAAAATTACTGGTACCCTGAAATTTACCAGGGAGAACAGATATTCCGGAATGCTGATTACCATGAGCATTTATGTAGATGATAGCATGGTGGGTAAAGTGGGTAACGATCAGTCACTAGATTTTGCCTTGCCTGCCGGACAGCACTACCTGCAGGTAAAAGGAGGACTGGCGTTTAGTACAGGCAAGGAGTTGTTCATAGTAAAGCCGGGCGAAACCCAGCACTGGATGGCAGAATTTACCCTCTGGAATACCATCAAGCTGAAACGGGTGTAATTGTGTTTTTTAGATTGAATAGTATTTCTGTTTAAAAAATTGTAAGTAACATTGCGATAATGTTTGGGCACATAAGGAAAGTTGATCTTTCGCTATGTATACCGGCACAAAATAATTTTAGTATGAACCAACAGGCATTTGATAAAGCAGCAGAGATGCTACAGGAAAATGGCTTCACTATTATAAAGCAGGACAAAGAGCGCCCATGGGGTGGCTTTTATGTAATAGATGAAGTGCAGGCTGCAGCCTTTGCAGCAAAGTTTTTCCCCGAAGAAGATTTTGAGGCATTAAAGATTTCAGAAAAATTGAGTCCGAAAATTTTAATGGTGGCACCGGGCAAAAGATTAAGCTGGCAATACCATCACCGCCGTGCGGAAATATGGCGTTGTATTGATGGCGAGGTGGCTGTGGCCACCAGCCATAGCGACGAAGAAACTGATAAACAAACATTGACACCCGGCGATAAGATCAAACTGCAACAAGGACAGCGCCATCGGTTAATAGGTTTAGACGGCTGGGGAATAGTTGCCGAGATCTGGCAACATACTGATGCCGGGCATCCTTCGGATGAAGATGATATTGTGCGCTTGCAGGATGATTTCGGGCGATAAAAACCGGCAACAACTGTTCTGTCATTTTTCAAGTACACTTCCACTCGAAATAACAAATTATTGTTTTACCAGCACAAGGTATCCCCATGCTGGCAGGGTGAAGCTGTTGCTGGCGCCCAGCGTATAAGCGGTACCGGTAAACAGCTCCTGGTAATTGCCCGTGTCCAGCTTTGTTTCTATAATAGTGCTAACCGGCTGGTCACTCATGTTCACAATGCTAATGATCTTATCGTTGTTTTTTTCTCTTACAAAAGATATCACCTGTTGCATT
Source organism: Chitinophagales bacterium (assembly GCA_038256495.1). GTDB lineage: Bacteria > Bacteroidota > Bacteroidia > Chitinophagales > Chitinophagaceae > Ferruginibacter. The sequence goes on along the minus strand of JBBSKH010000062.1, from coordinate 3,633 downwards.
TTATCATTGTTAAGCCGGATCATATTACCACCCCATTTACCATTCCACAATGCCTGGTTTTTATGCTTTAGGTCGAATAAGCGGCTATACAAACTGCCCACCGTATCCGCTCGCCATTGTATGCTGTCTTTTTCAAAAAAGGGTAATGCCCTGTTGAGGCCAGCTTCCTGGCCGCTATACATCATGGGCATACCTTCCATGGTGCCAGTTAGTACAATGGCGGCATGCAAGCCTTTACCGAAGTTTACCTGGCTGGTGCCTTCCCATGCATTCTTATCATGGTTGTCTATAAAATTCATTCGTATAGCATCTGTTGGCCAAATGCTAACATGTTCGGCAATATAACCACCGGTTAAAACATCTATTGGTTTTTTGTTGCTGGTAATATTATGCAGGGCATCCCATAGTGCCCAGGCATACGTCATATCAAAGGCTTTTTGGTGCAGGTCCCTGTCTGCTGCTTCTGCCAGCATAAACACGGGGCGTATGCTATCTAGTGCGGCCCGGCAATGCGCCCAAAAATCAATGGGAACAAAAGAAGCCACATCACAACGGAAACCATCTATACCTGTTTCCCTAATCCAAAATTTCATTGCATTTTCCATGTAGGTACGCAGCTTCGGCTGGTCATAATCAAAATCGATGATGTCGTCGTAATCCCGCCAGGGGGTAGATATAAATTGATTGTCACGGTTCTTTATATACCATTCCGGGTGCGTTGTTACCAGTTCATTATCCCTCGCCGAATGATTGGCCACCCAGTCAATTAAAATATGCATACCCACAGCATGGGCCGTATCTACCAGGTGCCGGAAATCATCCATATTTCCAAATTCAGGATTAATAGCATAGTAATCTTTTACTGCATAAGGGCTGCCCAATGTTCCTTTGCGGCCTTTTATTCCAATGGGATGCACCGGCATGATCCATAAAAAATCTACCCCCATTTCCTTTAACCGGCCAAGGTGACTTTCAAAAGCTTTGAAAGTTCCTTCAGGAGTATATTGACGAATATTTACCTGGTATATTGTGGCGCTCCGGCTCCAGGCCGGGTGCTGCAGTTGTACATATTCTTTGGGTTGATAAGAAGCGCTGTTTTCCGAATCTGCAATCGGTTTTTCAGTTCCTTTTTGTACACAGCTTTCTGCGCATGCAACCACCATTATAAATGTGATTATTGCAATTGTATGAGTCATCTTCAATAGCATTTTTTTTGAACCTTGTCGGCGGCTAGTTGTTCTGTATGGCTAAGATAGCCAGTTATTTTGCCAGAATGTGCAGCTCATATTTTTTTGTAAAAAAGTCCTGGAATCTTCAGCAAGGTTGTGTTGGGCAGATAAAGAGCTATTACTGATACGGATAATTACCGGGCAACAAAATTGATCGTTTTTCGTTAGTTCACAAAAACATTACTGCGTTTTTACGTAAGTAAAATTTCTTTAGCGGGTTGTAAGTGGAATATTCGTATTTATAAATATAATAAGCAGTTTAAAAAGTCTTGCATCAATTTGAGAAAGAAGGGTAATTAACTGTTTGTTCTGATTTAGTAGGGGTAGCTTGCATCACGCATCTTTCAATATTTTAATGTTTGATTTTATTTTCTTGTGGAGAAAAAAAAGAATTCTGCCTTATTAATCAAACAATACGACAATTCAGTTGTTTGTGTGCAACTTGTCGGCGCATTTAATATTGAAAAGAATATTTTTGATGAACTCTAAATTTAAAAATAAAGTGGAAAAAACTAACCTGGAAGTGTTGGCTAACGAATTAGATGAGTTGAATGAGGACTTGGAAAACTACTTTGCTAATACCATTATTCCGCAGTTATATGTTGACGGCGACCTTATACTAAGGAAATTTACACCGCCGGCTATGAAACAATTTACTTTGACACAAGCTGATATAAACAAAAAAATTCAAGATGTAACAGACAATATTCGCTACCCAACTTTAATTGAAAATATAAACGAAGTAATTTCTACAGGTGATATCCTTGAAAAGGAGGTTCAGACAACGGACAAAAGGTGGTTCCAAATGAATATTCTGCCCTACAAAGTAAGGAGGGAAAATAGAACGAACGGTGTAATTATAACTTTTGTAGATATAACAAAACGCATTGCTATTTTACACGAATTGGAACAATTAAATGCCGAACATGACACTTTACTCTATACACTAACCCACGACATAAGGCAGCCTCTTTCAACTATTGTATTACTGGCAGATCAGTTAATGGCGTCATATAATAGTAAGGATACAGAACAATTTACAACATGGGTTGATATGCTGACAAGAGCTTCTAACAATATGAAAGCATTATTGAAAGAGTTTACTGATCATGTTCATGTAGAATCGGTGATACCTGGTGAAGATGAACGAGTGAATATTGAAGATGTATTTAATGATGTAATACTTGCTTTAAGGAATGACATCTACAATAACGGGATTGACATAAAAACCCAATTCGATACATCAGAAATAATGTTTTCAAGAAAAAATTTACGGAGCATTGTTTTTAATCTTCTAAATAATGCCATTAAGTATAAAAAAGCTGGTGAAAGTTTAGAAATATTAATAACGACGGTGAAGCAGGGAGGTTATGTGGTGCTATCTATTAAGGATAATGGATTAGGTATTGATACAAGCAATCACAAAACAATTTTTGATAAATTTTCAAGAGTAAACCCTCTTATTGAAGGCACAGGAATGGGCTTATACATTATAAACAGAATGCTGACCGATAAGGGAGGTAAAATTGAAGTTGAAAGCGTTATTGACGACGGTTCCACCTTTAATGTTTATTTTAAGAGCGATTACTAATAACTACACAACAGGTTTGGCAATAGCGTAGCTGACGAACGAGTAATCAGCTACAAGTCAACATCAGCAATGGTTCCAACTTCACATTATAAATTTCGGGCCATCGGCCTTAACGGTTATGCCATAATATTTTTCCTTCTTGCGAAAATGATTAGTCCGTTTTACCTTGATTAACCGCCGGTATTTTTTTAAATTGATAGTATCTTTGGAGCCGTTCAAATCAGCACAAAAAAGCTGGTTATCTACAGCGGTTAAAAAAATATATTTACAAGCAACCAGATAAAAATAGAAAAAATGGATAATAAGACACATTCCAGTGAAGCAGCAGAGAATTCAATTCTGTCTGAATTAAATGATGAAGCCAGTATAAGCAAGTGCCCGTTTTCGGGTGGTGCTTTAATTAAAAGCGCCGGTGGCGGACCCAGAAACCGTGATTGGTGGCCCAACCAGTTGAAGCTAAATATTCTGCGCCAGCATTCCAGTTTGTCAAACCCGATGGACGAGTCATTTGATTATGCCGAAGCATTTAAAACGCTTGACCTTGATGCAGTGAAAAAAGACCTTTTTGAATTAATGACCACATCGCAGGAATGGTGGCCGGCGGATTATGGCCATTACGGTCCCTTCTTTATAAGGATGGCATGGCACAGTGCCGGCACCTATCGTATTGCCGATGGACGTGGTGGCGGCGGTTTTGGCACGCAGCGTTTTGCCCCGCTAAACAGTTGGCCCGATAATGCCAACCTTGACAAAGCCCGTTTGTTGCTTTGGCCTATAAAACAGCAATACGGCAAAAAAATTTCCTGGGCCGAT
>JBBSKH010000061.1:0-22696 GCA_038256495.1 Chitinophagales bacterium | reverse complement strand
TCAACATTTATAATTTTTCTTTAAATTCCTTTGCGTGCCTTTCATGAATTACCAGAACTGAGGTGGTGCATTCAGCATTCAGCATTCAACATTCAACATTCATAATTTTTCTTTAAATTCCTTTGCGTGCCTTTCATGAAATACCAGAACTGAGGTGGTGCATTCAGCATTCAGCATTCAACATTCAACATTCATAATTTTTCTTTAAATTCCTTTGCGTGCCTTTCATGAATTACTAGAACTGAGGTGGTGCATTCAGCATTCAGCATTCAACATTCAACATTCATAATTTTTCCTTAACTCCTCCACCACTCTTACAATCCATCTCCCGAAAATAACGTACTTTCAAAACCTGCGCAGCCATGCTGCAATACAAACAATCATTATGAAGAAAAAGATAAGCGATAGCTGGTATAAGAATAAAACATGGAACGGCGATATTGACAGCCATTTTGAGCGACAACTGCGCTATACCCGTAACGAGTTGCATAAGGCTTCCTACCTGCAGGTGCAGGGCTGCCTCTTGTTGGATAATGCCGCTGCCAACATACAGGAAGTGGGGCAGGTATTACTGGAACGCCTGTTCGAAGATTTTCCCCGTGCATTTGACCAGCGTTTGCAGGCACAGGAAAAACTGGGCGATTATTTTTACGGCAAACAGGAGTATGAGAAAGCTGCAGAATATTTTAAACAGGTAACGGAATATACTGCGGAGCAACAAAGCCGCACCCATACCAGCGGCAAAGCAGATTTAAAATGGGCTGCCAGCTTATATAAAATGGGGAACCCTGCCGGCTTTGAAAAAGCTGCGGAACTGGTAGCTGCTTATCCTGAGAAACTATTGCAAACGCCGGCTCAACAATTTTATCATGCTGAACTGGGCGCATGGATCGCCAATGCAATGCAAAACATCCCGCTGGCGATAAGCTATGCACTGGCGGCTTTAAAAGTGCATACACTGCTTAAGCCAAACCCGCCTGCGGCAAGGGTGGCGGAGCTTGTGAAAATTGCTGAGGGATGAACCACAACGGTTGAACCACAAAGTAACAAAGGCACGAAGGAGCACAAAGGGGTTTAGGTGAATAGTTGACAGGTTAACGGGTTGAAAGGGTGAGATTTTTTATTTTTCTCATTGACAAATGACTGAATGACCAACATGTTAAACCACAAAGACGCTGAGACACGAAGGGGCACGAAGAATAAGAATGAAAAACTTTTTGCAGCTTGTGTTTTATTTTATGCACTTTGTAGTAAAAGAGTATCAACATTAGGAACCCACAAAGGTGCAAATGATCACGAAGGGATGAGTGTAAGCCGTCATCGGTAAAGCATAAAAAAAGACGGGCTACCCGTCTTTTTTTAGCTTTATGCTGGTCTCTCTTAATCTTTCTTAAAATAATTGAGGCTGCGTTTTACTACTTTGGTTGCTTTACCCTCGTCGTTGTAAGTAGTACGCTGTGTCCAGTTGCCTGCTTCATCAAAATTATCGTAGGTAAAGGTTTTTACGGTGGTCTTTGTACTGTCTTTACCCACTTCTGTTTCGGTTGTTTTTGCAATGAGGCCTTTGTCATTCAGTTCGCTTACTGATTTATAAACTTCTTTTCCTACGCTGTCTGTATAGGAGTTGCCGGTTTGCAATCCATCAGTATATACATTGTAAAACGTACCGTCAAGACTGCTGTCGGCCTTAAATCTTTTACCGGTAGTAACGCCTCCGTTTTCATCTTCTTCCAGGTTGGTATAAAAGAATTTTACATTACCGGCCGAATCTAATTCCTGTGCGGCAGCGTATTTTCCTGCAGAATCCAGTTGTATCTTGAACCCTGAATTATGCTTGCCGTCTTTTTTCATTGACATTTCCTTTGCCTGACCTTTATCATAACGGCTCATGCTCATTTCTTCGGTAACAGCTCCTTTGCTGTCTTTTTTTGAAGTAATGGTCGTGTACCCTTTATCGTCGTACGTTTCGGTACTGATGCAGCAGGAGTCCATTGCTCCTACTACGCCCGTGCTGTCAGGAGTATAACTGGTTTCTTCTACCGTTTGCACATCACCTTTAAGGTGTTGGGCATACCAGTCGCTGTTCTTGGCCACTTCGGCCTCTTTTTTTTCAGTATTGCAGGCAAATAATAGCAGGGCCATAGCAGCAGCCAGAAATGATCTTTTCATTGTAATTTGTTTTAATGATTAAAAGAATGCGATAAGATACGTTGTAAAAATTTGAAATGCAATAGGGTTGTATTCTGGCGCACAAGAGCTTTAGTGCGCCTTGCAACAGGTAACTCCACATTTTATTGATGCTTTCGGATTACTAGTCTATTTCTGGATATGCTTAGCTTTTCAGCCATTATTTAAACCTGTTTGTATTTTGTTGAAACAAGATATTCATGCCGTTAAAATCATTAATTTAACAGGATGAAGAATAGCCGTAAGGCAATTGTTACCATCGTATTGCTTTGCTTGATGATCGCCTATCTCAGCCAGTGCATGCGCAGCGGCTTGCCGCCAGATAAGCGGGGCCAGGCATTTGCACCTGAGCAAACCTGCCGCCAATGCCACCAGGCGATTGTGGATTCGGCTATGCTAACGGCACATCATAACGCTTCCGTGGCTGCCAGTAAAAGCAATATACCCGGCAATTTTGCCGAAGGCAGCAATCTCTTTATTTACGACAGCCTCAACAGGGTGGTAATGGAAAAAAGAGACAGCGGCCTTTACCAGGTATGGTACGAGGGCAACAAAGAAAAACTTGCCCACCGTTTTGATGTGGGCTTTGGTTACAGCCATGCGCTTACCTGGTTGTTCTGGCAAGATGACCATGCATACGAACTGCCGCTTTCATGGTACAAGGCGGAACAAAGCTGGGGTACCAGCCCTGGCTTTCCAGCCAGCCAGCCTTATTTTAACCGGCTCATCGGCGTAGATTGTTTTGAATGCCATAGTTCTAATATAAACCATAAAAAAAATTCGGCGGCCGCCGGCGACTATTTTGCTTCGGCGGAGCAAGCAGAAATGCTGGATAAAACATCACTTGTATATGGCATTAATTGCCAGCGTTGCCATGGCCCTGCGGCAGAGCATGTTGCCTTCCGGGAACAACACCCGGGCGACAGCAGCGCCAGCCATATGCTGCGAATGGCAAGTATGAGCCGGCAACAACAACTGGATGCATGTGCCCTTTGCCATTCGGGCAACAGCCAGCCTAAATTAAAGTCAAGGTTTGGTTTCCGCCCGGGCGATGCGCTGGCAAATTTCTTTTTGCCCGGTGGAGATGCTACAGCAGATGTGCATGGCAACCAGCTCGGCCTGTTGCAACAAAGCAAATGCTTTTTGCAGGGCAACAGTATGACCTGTAATACCTGCCACAGCCCCCATAATAATGCATCTGATAATCTGGCCACCTGGTCGCAAAAATGCATGGGTTGCCATAGCCCAACGGGCAGTAATTTTTGTACCGTAAAAAATCACGATATGCAATTGTTGCAGAGCAACTGCATCGATTGCCATATGCCGCGGCAGGCATCTAAAGCAATCAACTACCAACTGGCAGGGCAACCAGCACCGCTGGCTTACCGCCTGCGCACACATAAGATAGCGGTGTACTGAAACATTATCAAACTCTGTCGCCGGCGAAGCCAGAGTGCCATGGGTAATAAAATCGCTTCAAAAAAATGTTCGGTATAGCCAGGGGTCGCTATAAAAGTTGCTTTAATGGATGCTGTGTGTATTGTAAAATGATGTGCTATATTCCTTGGCAGCCATACACTATCGCCGGGGCCTACTTCTATAATTTCAGCACCACGAAATACGCTCATCCTGCCTTCGTGTACAATAAAAAGTTCATCCTCCTTTTCATGCACATGCCTTGGTGGTTCTGAGCCGGCCATCATTTCCATTTCAGCTACTACTAAGCGATTTTGCAGTATCATCGGTTGAAAGGATAACAGTATAGGCTGTACCTGGCATACCACGGTGTTTGCTTTTTACCGCCTTTGCAGCGACTGTGTTTGTTTCCACTGTGTTGTTTTTTATGGTGAAAGGCAAAACAACGAATAAACGCAGCGGGATAAAAACCGGCAACCGTATCAAATGGAAATAACGGCGGATGGATTGGAGTTTTGGGCTATAATTGCAGTGATATTACGATGCTGCAAACCCTTTAAAAATATGCTGCCCATTCCAAACAGAACGGGCAGTATAAAATCTATATTAGGATTTTTTAACGGGGAAGCGTTGAATCTTTTCATCCAGCTCTATCATTTTTCCGTTTTGAATTTTCACATCATCAATGATGTTCAGGGAGTCAGCTTTACCTGCCTGGTCTTTCCATACCTGCTTGTACCAAAGCGTTACCCACTCGTCTTTTTTATCTTCTGATATTACCGACTCATAATCGTACATAGTAATCGTGAGTTCATTCATTGTTGGACGTATGGCTTTGAACATGCTCAAGGCACTATCGCGGCTCATTTTTTCATGGTATTGATCAAGGGTGATCTCGATAGAATCGCCCAGGGTATTAGCGAGTGCTTCAAAATCTTTATCTGTAAAGGATTTTAAAGCCGTCATCGCTATTGCAGCGTTTTCTTTACTGCCCCATTGCCAGTTACGGTACGGCGTGGCTAACTCATAAGGAAGGGCAACCTGTGTTGCGTTGCTCTCGCTGCCAGAGGTAGTTACCGCAGTATCGTCTTTTTTGGCATCATCTTTACAACTTGCCAGCAACAATGCAAGGCAACAAAAAACCATTAATTGTTTCATCATTTTTAATTGATTTATTGGTATAAAAAAGTGGATAAAGTACTGGTGGTTCCAAGGTTGCACAAACCGTACGTTTCAGGTTGGTGGAATAAGATATGGTTATTAGAGTCAGGAAGCAAGCATTTCAAAAAATATATTTGGACATCCCGGCAATAGTGTAACGAAAAGGCGTACGTTTAACTGTTTCATAATTTTTAGTGACCTCGTGTATGCACATCAATGCCCGGCCACGATGAATGGCAATAAAAAAGGATCACTACAAAGTGGTCCTTTTTTATTTTTAAACAATGTTAATATTAACGGTTGTCATCTTCTCTTTTATTATCGTCGTGCTTTTTGTTTTTGTGTTTTTTATTTTTTTTATCCTTTTTGTAATGGCCGTATTTGTGGCCCCGGCCCTTGCCTTCACTTTTGCCGTACCTGTCTTTGTTATCCCTATTATCATAACGATCATCGTCCCTGTCGTCATCGTTTCGGTCACGGTTGCCATAACGGCCATCGTTATTCCTGTCGTCCCTCTTATTGTCGTTATCGTTGTAGCCACTATTTGAAATCCTTAGGCGACCGGATTGATCTACATTGATATTGACATCGCTGTTGCGAAGGTTGAACTGCTGCCTCCTGAGCAACTCTCTTTTCTTGCCAAGGCCGAAGATGCCATTGGATGTTACCCGGTACACTTCCACGGTATGTGTTCCTGCTGCCAGGTTGTTGATGACTGTAGAGGGATTGGGGTTGTACATCCTTCCATCAATGCTTACATCGTAGTCTGAAGGGGCCGTTAAAACCACCTGTGGTGTAGCTGCTAAGGCTGCACTTGCCAGTATGACCATACTGCTGAGTAAAAGTGTAAATAGCTTTTTCATAATTATCATTTTTGATGTGAATTATTGCGCCAACCGGCAAGAACAATAGATTTTTTTAAAGCCCGGTTGTATATGCCTTATTTGATTAACTACTTTGCAAAAAGTAAATGCTGGGAAATGTTAAACAACTTCTTTAACGTTTTGTGCTCCATAATGAGACATTAAAGATTATGTGAACTTCCTGTTTTTTGAGTGTTGCCAACACAGATTGTATTTGCAACTGATAGTTTTAACCCACAACCAACCCGTTAAAGGTTGACAATGCTGACATGATCATATATCTTTGTTATATATCCTTTCGGTAATAACCAGCCATTATCCTTCATTTCTTTTCAATATGCAGTTGCTGCCAATATTAGAAGTGCTGCATTTAGAACAATGATTTTTATTTATTCAATTGAACTTAAAAAAGCCTTTACCTGCAACCATAGCGAAAGGCAAATAATATTGCTTACCGGTCTGCCTGCATAATTCAATTGCAGTGCCAACCTTACCACAGGAAATGCTAAGCTTTGTTAAAACAACTGGGTTAACAGGACGTTCTACAAGGCAGATACAATTTCTGTCTCGCCAATATTGGCAAAAGATTTTTTAATTTTTAAAAAGAATTTTATGGACAAGCAAAATGAAGAGGCAGCACCAGCAACAGGAAACAATCCCCTTTACCAGGGAGCCAGCCGGACCGGTGCCGCAGGCAATCCTTCCGAAGATTCGCTCAAAGAAGCGGGAGACGCTGCTCCCATGAAGACCGAAGGTGACAAGGACGATGACTTACCTGAAGATCTTGGTTAGTAAAACCAGCTTTAAAGGGTTTAGTACGATGTTTTAATGACACAAAATGTTATTGCTGTTTAGCGATAGCGCTTTGTGTTTTTTTTAGGAGATAATTGATGTTTAGTTTTCACCCAGCCTGTCTATATCCTTTGTGATATCATCGGGATATTTGTCCAGTTGTGCTTTAACGATGAGGTATCCGCCTATGGCACTCATGATGGCTATGAGGAACAACCCTACCAGGTTTTCTTTTCCAAAGAGCATGATGGCAATAACAAAGCCGGTAAGTTCTGCAATAAACCACCCGAGGATGGTGGCAATTTTCCACCTTCCGGGCGAAAGGCCTTTACGTTGAGCCACCTGACCCACATGTTTACATAAAAAAAATAGCGCTACAATTTCCAGCATATTGCAAATTAAAATAAATACAATCATAAAAAAACCTTCAATACCCAATAATAGTATTGAAGGTTTCCTGCATATTGATAGTGGTTATACCAGGTCTATATCAAAATTAACCAGTTGAACAAATTCTTCAAGGCGAGCCGCTATATCTTCTCTGCTGATCTCTTTCAAACGCTCTGGTCCGAATTTCTCTACGCAAAAGCTTGCCATGGCACTGCCAACGATGATGGCCGTTTTCATATTATCGAAGCTGATATCTTTTGTTTTGGCAAGGTGGCCGATGAATCCTCCAGCAAATGTATCGCCGGCGCCGGTAGGGTCAAACACTTCTTCTAATGGCAGGGCAGGAGCAAAGAAAACATGGTTTTCATGAAACAATAATGCGCCGTGTTCTCCTTTTTTTATGATAAGGAATTTAGGCCCCATATCCATAATGATGCGTGCCGATTTTACCAGCGAAACTTCGCCGCTTAGTTGCCTTGCCTCCCCATCATTCACCAGCAATACGTCAACTTTTTTCAGTACTTCTTTCAAATCGTCCATGGCGATATCCATCCAAAAATTCATAGTGTCCATAACGATAAGCTTTGGACGAACTTTCATTTGGTTTATTACACTCAACTGTAATTTAGGCATCAGGTTGCCCAGCATCAGGAATTCAGCGCCCTGGTAGCTATCTGGTACAATAGGATTGAAATCTTCCAGTACATTCAGGTCGGTAACCAACGTATCCCTGGTGTTCATATCAATGTGGTATTTTCCACTCCAGAAGAAAGATTTTTTATCCGCAACTACTTCCACACCTTCGGTTTGCACACCCCGCTGTTGTAACGCTTTCATTTCTTCTTCGGGGAAGTCGTACCCAACGATGGATATCTGCTGGATAGGTTCTACAAAATTGCTGGCTGCATAAGCCACATAGGTAGCCGAACCGCCTACGATCCTGTCTACTTTTCCAAAAGGAGTTTCAATTGCATCAAAGGCCATGGTACCTAAACAGATCACTGACATACAAAGAATTTTATTGTATTTATTACTGGTAAAAAAACTTTGCAAAAGTAGCGGATAATAATGAATATCGGCCGGGAAAAAGGAATGCATTTGCAGGGTATTTACTGGCTGCTGGTATACGATACCGTTCCTGCTGCCCAATAACACGGCCATCATGCAGCTCGTTCTTCCCAATATTTTGATTTAAATTTGTACCATGCTGATACAAATACATCCCGATAACCCGCAGCCCAGGCTCATTAAGCAGGTGGCAGAATGCCTGCTGGAGGGAGGTGTAATAGCCTATCCAACGGATACTATTTACGGCCTTGGTTGCGATATTTTTCAGCCGAAGGCAGTAGAAAAAATATGCCGCATAAAAGGCATGGACCCTAAAAAGGCAAATTTGTCTTTTATTTGCCGCGACCTCAGCCACCTGAGTGATTACACAAAAAGCATCAGTACACCATTGTACCGGGTACTTAAACAATACCTGCCGGGGCCATATACTTTTATACTGGAAGCAAGCAAACAGGTTCCTAAAATTTTGCAGAGTAAAAAAAGTACGATCGGCCTGCGTATTCCCAATAATGAAATTTGCCGTCATATTTTAGATGAACTACAACATCCGCTGTTGAGTGCTACATTGCCGGGTGATATGGTAGAAGATTATACGGACCCCGAAATCATACAGGAACGTTACGGCAATGATGTAGATTTTGTTATTGATGGCGGCATAGGTGGCATTGTGCCCAGTACTGTTGTTGATTGTGTTACCGACGAGTGGACGGTTATCAGGCAGGGGTTGGGTGAGTGGAATGAAGGCTAGGAATATGCTTATAAAAAAAGCTGCTGCCTTTTATGGGGTGAACTCCATTGGGCAACAGCTTTTAGTTTTTAGCGATTTTCGGAGGGTTTAATTTCTGTCCCTGTTATTGTGCTTCAGGCGGTATATTTTTGCATCAGCTTTCTTCTTATCCCTGCGGATTTCTTTTCTTTCTCTGCGGGTAATCTTTCCATCTGCCCGGGCGGCTTTTTTATCCTGGCGAATTTCTTTTTCACTTTTCAGGATGCTGGCTGTTTCCACTTTTGTTAGTTCGCCGCTGCGGATGCCTTGTTTTACTTTAGCCCTGTCTGAACGTTTGGCATTAACGGTTTGAGCGTTTACTGTTGTTGCTGCAAACAACAGCAGGAAGGAAGCTGAGATGATCTTTACGAGTTTCATAAATTAAATTTTTTATGTTGGTTAGAGAGGGTGGCTTTTTGCCGGTTATACATCTCAGACCATGCCCTGGTACAGAAGTTTAAAATTGTATTTGTATTTTTTTCCGGAATGCGACCAATAAATGTAGATGAGGCACAATGACTATCTAGAATAGTTATTCAATTTCAGTCAACACATTAGCGCTTATATTGAAACTCTTCCTGTGAAGGGAACAAAGGCCATGTGCTGCAATTGCTTGCCGGTGCAGGCTGGTGCCGTAGCCTTTGTTTTGGTTCCATCCGTAATGGGGAAAAAGGGAGTGTTGCTGCATCATGTATGCATCCCGGTAAGTTTTGGCCAGAATGCTGGCAGCAGCTATGGATGCAAAACGTCCGTCGCCTTTTATCATACAATGGTGGCTGATGTTTTCATAAGGATTAAAGCGGTTACCGTCAATAAGCAATTGTTCGGGTACCACGGCTAATTGTTGTATGGCAAGATGCATAGCCCGGAAAGAAGCCTGCAGAATATTGATCTCATCAATTACTTCATTGCAAACAGAAGCAACAGCGAAGCAAATACTTTCTTTTTCTATTACAGGCCGCAACAGGTCTCGTTGTTTTTCATTCAATTGCTTACTGTCGTTTAACAAAGGGTGATAAAAATCCTTTGGAAGTACAACAGCGGCTGCGAAAACGGGTCCGGCATAGCAACCTCTGCCAGCCTCGTCAATACCGGCTTCTATTAATGCATGATGAAAATATGCTTGTAACATTAGCTGCAAATATCCGTTAAAACAGGCTTGCTTTCCTAACTTTGCACTAACTTTTTAAGCACATGAAACTGATCAGGAAATGGGCACTTGCCAGCTTTATACTTTGTTTTTTGGTGATCATTGCCGGCGGTGTGGTAAGAACCACGCAAAGCGGTATGGGTTGCCCGGACTGGCCTCGTTGTTTTGGTAAATGGATACCGCCTACCAAAGCTGCTGATTTACCTGCTGATTTTGAAAAATACCTTGGCAAGCAGGATATCGATCATAGTTTTAATGTGTGGCATACCTGGATAGAATATGTGAACAGGTTGCTGGGTGTTTTGCTGGGTTTGTTTGCGGTTGTACAGGTAGCGATATTGATTAGCCGACGCAAAAGCCTGCGCAGGGTTTGGCGGCTGGCACTTGCTTTTCTTGTTACCGTAATACTAACCGGCCTTTTTGGTGCCATCGTTGTAAAATATAACCTGGCGCACCTCAGCATTTCAGTACACTTATTATTTGCAATAATATTACTGCAGGTACAACTTGCCCTATGGCTTGCCGTTACCAATCGTATAAAAGACATTGCAGCACCTGCGGCATACTACAGGTGGGTAGGCGTGTTTCTTTTTATTTTGCTGATACAGGCCATACTGGGTACCATGGTTCGCATACACGTAGACGATGTGTCTAAATTGTTGAACTACGAAATGCGGGAAACATGGTTGGCTAGTGAGCCGGTCATATTCCTCGTGCACAGGACTTCGTCCTGGTTTGTACTTATTACAGCCATCGGGCTTGCCTGGTATGCCCGGAAGAATGCATTATTATCCAGCAGCGCAAAATGGCTGGCAGCTATTGTGATAGCCAATATGATAACAGGTATTGTTCTATATTATGCGGATATGCCGCCAGCGGCGCAGCCTTTGCATTTATTGCTTGCCGCCATTGCCATTACACAAACAATTGCCTTATTGCTGAGGATTGCCCCGGTACGTTCATACAATTAGTGCTACCAATAATTTTACGGGAAATGCGTTATCATTCTTTATAATTATCCTGCAATGAATTTTTAGTACTTTTAAGCAACCCATGAAGCAGCGGCTTACAAATATTTATCGCTTTTTTCCTGTACAACTTTTTTTATTGCACTTTAGAAAGTACCAGGTGTTACTGCTATTCTGGTATATACTAGGCAGCACCATCAACAGTAATTTTTTAAAAAATTTTGGCGCCGATGCTTTGTTCTTTGCGCCGGAGTACCTTGGCTCTGTTAATACCGTGAGTGCTTTTATTACGGGTGTAGCCTGGGGTATTTTTATCATGAGCTGGAACATCACTACCTTCATATTGCACAGCAAGCGCTTCAAATTCCTGGCCACCACCACCAATCCATTTTTAAAATATTGCATCAACAACAGCATCCTGCCCCTGTTGTTTCTTATTTTCTATTTTATAAACCTTTACCAGTTCGACGACTACAGGGAGCTGATGCCGGCCGGGGAGATATTTAATATCATAAGCGGCATTCTGTTGGGCATCGTGTTACTGGTTACCATCTCTTTCTTTTATTTTTTTGGTGCCGGCAAAACCATCACCCGCAGTTTGGGGGCTATCATCGGTAATCCTGAATTGTTTAAGTCAAAGCGAAGAGAAAGGAATTTTCCCGAAGATGAATTTGGGCTGAAAGTAGACTATTATCTTTCCGGTGGCATGCGCTTACGCAAGGCCCGTTATGTAGGCCATTACCGGCAAGACTTTTTAGATACGATATTTAAAAGGCATCACCTGGCAGCTATCTTATGCATTTTACTGGCATTTTTTTTCCTGGTACTGGTTGGTTTTTTCCTGGAGAACAAAGTGTTTGAAATTCCGGCTGCTGCCAGCATCCTTGTTTTTTTTGCAGTAATGATCGCTTTCATTGGTTCGCTTACCTACTTCCTGCAAAGCTGGAGTTTGCCCGTGGCCATCGTGTTGCTGGTAGTGATCAATTACCTGTACCAAAACGACCTGATAGACCCTCGGAACAAGGCTTACGGACTGAGTTATGCTAACAGGAAAAGCCGCCCAACTTATGATAAGCAAAGCCTGCAGGCGCTGTGCACACCCAGTCAGGTGGCTGCCGACAAGGCCAATATGCTGCAAATTTTAGAGCGATGGAAACAGCGGCAGGATAAAGAGAAACCTGTAATGGTGCTCGTAAATGTTAGTGGTGGCGGCCTGCGCAGTGCTGCATTTGTTATGAATGCCATGCAGCAGTTAGACAGCCTGACCAACGGCGGACTTATGCAGCATACAGTGCTCATCAGCGGGGCCAGCGGCGGCATGTTAGCGGCTACTTATTACCGTGAACTGTATCGTAAAAAATTAAGGGATAGTTCTCTTAATATAACCGATGCCCGCTACCGCAGCAATATAACCAGCGACCTGCTGAACCCCATTTTTACAAGTATGATGGCCCGCGATATTTTTGCACCGGTGCAGAAATTCAGCGTAGGCCAGCAACAATATGTAAAAGACAGGGGCTATGCTTTTGAAAAAAAATTAAGCGATAATACCGAAGGCGTTTTAAATGTGCAGCTGAAAGATATTACCGCAGATGAAAAAAGCGGGCAGATTCCCTTGATATTTTTCAACTCCGTTATCCAGGGTGATGGCCGCAAAATGTATATCAGTACACAACCGGTTAGTTTTATGATGAAGCCGGTGATATACCAGGGTGATACCAGCAGGAGTGCCGATGCCATTGATTTTGCAGCTTTGTTCAGCAAACAACATCCAATGGACCTGCGGGTGTTAACTGCCCTGCGTATGAATGCGACTTTTCCTTATGTGTTACCTAATGTATGGCTTCCTACCCGGCCTGTAATTGATGTGATGGATGCAGGCCTGCGGGATAATATTGGTGCGGAAACCAGCTTGCGGTTCTTAGATAACTTCAAGGATTGGATACGGGCCAATACCGGCGGTGTGATCCTGCTGCAACTTCGAGACCGCCCAGCGGATGACTGGCAGGAGACACATCACCAGCAATCTCTTACTGATATAATTGTTACGCCTGCTATTATGCTGCAGCATAACTGGTTTAATCTGCAAAGCTTTTACCAGGCAGACCAGTTCAATTATTTTGCCAATAAGGATAGTTTGGTAAGAAAGATAGCCATACTTTACCAGCCGGAAAAAATAGATAAGGGTGCAACCCTGAACTTTCATTTATCTGCAAGGGAAAAAAGGGATATCATTTCCTCCTTCAACAACCTCGTAAACAGCAAGGCATTGCAGGAAATTCAGCAATTGCTTAAATGATGCATTAAAGGATAATTACAACCTTAATTTAAAGGCTGTAACAAGCTGAATGCTTTTTCAGCAATGATGATTTCAAAATGCCTGGCGGTAGTAGCAGGATCTCCATCTATGTGCAGGGGCGCATGTTTGGGATTGTCAATATGCAGTTGTTTTGTTTGCATGTACAATATATCTTTCTCATGGTAGCGTTTAGTCGTATTGTTTATCTGGCCCATCTTTACCTGTTTCAGGAGGGAGTATAGTGTACGCAGTTTGCTCATTTTTCTAACAATTACAATGTCTAGCAAGCCATCGCTGATGCTGGCCTTAGGCGCAATGGTAACGTTATTGCCAAACTGGTTGCTGTTTGCTATACTGATGAAAAAGGCCTCGGTTCTTATTTCCTGCTCGTTTAACTGAATGATGAACGGGTAATGAATAGCAGATAAAAAATTCTTTACAGTCTGCTGTACATAGGTGCGAAGACCTCTTTTGTTCTGTAGGGCAAAATCATGCGCAACCTGTGCATCGAACCCGAGGCCACACAACATGCAGCTGAACTGGTTATTAATATAAAAACCATCAACAGGGCTTGGGTTGTTGTCGAAAATTATTTCTAGTGCCTTTTCGGGGCTCATGGGTAAGTTTGCCGCCATGGCCAGGCCATTGCCTGAACCCATCGGGATGATACCGATGTTGACGGTCACATCTTTTAATGATCCTACTACCTGGTTCACCGTACCGTCGCCACCGCAAATGATGATGTCGGTGATGCCGTCTTTTTTAACCTTTTCGGGAAGATGACTGTAGTCTTTGCTGGCGTAGGTTTCCAGTATTTCATATGGAATATTTTGCAGGGTTGTTTTCTCCTGTATTAGTTGCAACAAAGCCTCCTTGTTCTTTGTGCCCGAGATAGGGTTATAAAAATAGATGAACTTACGTGTCATTAAAAGAAAGTGTTTAAGTTGTTTATGTCATGGGTACCTAGGCTGGTTTAGCACATTAATATAATAATTTTATATTAAAGTATAGATTTGTTTTATTTACCACCTCATCAAAGCGCTGCCCCATGTAAAACCGCTGCCAAAGGCTGCCATGCAAATCAGGTCGCCTTTTTTTACCTTGCCTGCCTCCCAGGCTTCACTCAAGGCAATAGGAATAGATGCTGCCGTGGTATTGCCAAATTTGTGGATGTTGTTAAAGACCTGGTCATTCCTTAGCTGCATTTTCTTTTGCACGAACTGCGATATACGCAGGTTGGCCTGGTGCGGTATCAGCAGTTTAAGATCGCTGGCTTTTAAATTATTTTGTTTTAGCGCTTCTTCAATTACCTCCGGAAATTTTACCACAGCTTTTTTAAATACTGCCTGCCCATCCATATTGGGAAAGTTCTGTGTACTGTCAATCATGCTATGACTCATAAAAGTATCCCCCACCGGGGCATCATTGTAAGTTGCTACCGGTTCTTCTACCCAATGATTGCCATGCGTGCCGGGATTAAACATGGCCAGTAATTCTGCACTTTCTCCGTCGCTGTGCAGGTGGGTGCTTAATACACCGCGGTCTTTATCGGGGCTGGGCTGTAATACAACTGCAGCGGCGCCATCACCAAAAATTACAGAGATGTTGCGGCCACGGGTACTGAAGTCGAGCCCGAATGAATGCTTTTCGCTGCACACCAACAATATGTTCTTATACATCCCTGTTTTTATAAACTGGTCGGCTACCGACAACGCATAGATGAAACCACTACATTGGTTACGGATATCGAGGGCGCCCACTTCTTTCATTTTCATAGCCCTTTGCAACAGCACACCACAACCGGGAAAATAATAGTCGGGGCTGATGGTAGCAAAAATAATAAAGTCAATATCATCATTGGTAATGCCGGCTCTTTCAATGGCAATCTTAGCTGCTTCCACACCCATAGTGGTGGTAGTTTCACCAAGGCGTTTGGCATAACGACGTTCCTGTATGCCGGTGCGTTCCTGTATCCATTCATCGGATGTATCCATGTATTGAAGCAGGTCGTTGTTGGTGACCACGTTCTCTGGTACATAATGGCCGATACCGGCAAAAATTGTTTGATGCATGTGTAAGAATTTATATGAAAACAATCAGCCTGTAAAAGTAATTCATTTAAGAGGGATTGCCCTACCCGGGCGAAATGAATGCCAGCAAATCCATTAAAATGGCTATACCTGCGTGTAACAGGATACATGCCCAGATGGTTTTGCTGTGGTAGCTTAACAGGCCTAAAAATAAACCGCCGAAAAAACTGGAGATGGCCTCTGCCATTGGTTTGCCAAAATGGATACTGCAATAGAAGCAGGCAGCGGGTATAATGGCCCGTGGGCCGCAGATCCTGGTGAGTGCCACAACAAGCAAACCCCTGAAGAAAAATTCTATGCCTGCAATATCAGCAATATAAAAGAATTCGTACAGCAAGGAGGGAATCGTACCAGGAGCCTCGTTTCCACCGGCTTTTAGTACCAGCGGATAGGCCGCTTTAAAGGCGGGTTGGAAAGATGCCATGATAATGATAGGGATCATCGGCAGCAACAACAGAAGGTAACGCAAGCCTGCCTTTGGCCGCCGGAATACACGCAAAATATTTTCTCCAGAACTTGCACCATACCAAAGGCCTGCCGTGCATGCTACCAGGAAAATAGTTTTTAGCGATCTGGTAATTAGCAGCCGGTTAAAGGCTGTGTGCCCCGTTACCCCTGCATCCAAGGGAAATGCAACTCTACATGCAAATACGAGCGGGGCTACCAATAGAATCAAATAAAACCATGCTGGTCGGGAGTTGGCGTTGGCACCATAGCAGCATCGTTGTAAAAAAAAGGGTGTTGCAAATAAAGCCAGGTAAAGAAAGAAGTGGGTTAAAAAGTTATGCCAGCCATTGGCAGCGGGTGCCCGCCAGGTAGTAAAATAGTTAGCCCAAAAAGCGGCCAACATTAATAAAAAAATAAGTGCTGTAAACATTGCATTGCCACGCAAAGAAACGGGCAGCTGGGTACGTATAATGTTACCGGGGTACGAAAACATTATTAAAAATACATATTTACAGGGAAATTATACCACGGCTGCGTTTAGCGTATTCCACAGTAGGTCTTTCAACTCAATAAGCCCCTGACCAGTAATAGATGAAATAAAGATTGCAGGTATTTGTTTAGGTAATTCCTCTTTTATAGCTTCCTTTAGTTCATCATCCAGCATATCAGATTTGCTGATGGCAATTACAAAATCTTTCTGCAACATATCAGGATTATACTGTTCCAGTTCGCTGCGTAAAATTTCGAATTCCTGTTTATGATCTTTGCTATCTGCCGGTATAAGAAAAAGCAGGATAGAATTTCGTTCAATATGCCTCAGGAAACGATGCCCCAGGCCCTTGCCTTCTGCAGCACCTTCTATGATGCCCGGCAGATCGGCTATGCAAAAACTTTTGGCATCCCGGTATTCAACCATGCCAAGTTGCGGTGTTAAGGTAGTAAAAGCATAGTCTGCAATTTTGGGTTTGGCAGCGGTAATACTGCTAAGCAAAGTAGATTTTCCTGCATTGGGAAATCCTACCAAACCTACATCTGCCAGTACTTTTAGCTCAAGTATTTTATATCCTTCTACTCCCTCTTCTCCGGGTTGGGCATATTCTGGTGCCTGGTTGGTAGCTGTTTTAAAATTACTATTGCCAAGCCCACCACGGCCACCCTTCAGCCAGATGATCTCCTGGCCATCATGCAATATCTCTGCTTCCTGCGCCCCGGTTTCTTCGTCTCTTGCAATAGTGCCCAAGGGCACTTCAATAATTATATCCTTTCCAGATCCGCCGGAAGAATTATTCCCACCGCCATTTTCGCCATCTTCTGCCAACACATTCTTGAAATAACGAAGGTGCAATAATGTCCACAACTGCGAACTACCTTTTAAAATAATATGAGCACCCCTGCCGCCATCGCCACCATCGGGTCCGCCTTTGGCCGTTAATTTGTTACGTAAGAAATGCCTGCTGCCGGCGCCACCATGCCCGCTTCGGCAAAAGATCTTTATCTGATCTACAAAATTTGATTTTTCCATTAGGGGCAAAGGTCACAAAAATTTAACCAACTTTGCCCTAAACCCTTAAATACACATTATGAGATATGTTTTAATGATCTGTTTGATGGCTAGCATAGGAAGCTGTAACAACAAAGCCGCAAAAGACAACAACAGCAATGCCGTTACTACTCCAAAATGTATAAAAGCCATGATCACGAAATTTGAAAAGGAGCCCAAACAAAATCCGCCCCGAAAAATATACAGGTATAGCTTTAACGAAAGCGTTGTGTATTATGTGCCCGCACTTTGCTGTGATATGTTTAGCGACCTCTACAGTAATGATTGTACTCTATTGGGGCACCCTGATGGAGGAATTACCGGCAAGGGCGATAGAACATTACCGGATTTCACTACTGAAAAAAAGGAGGAACAACTGGTATGGCAAGATAAGCGATAGGCGGGTAAGCGCTACTGTTACTTCGTTTCATTCCAGGTCTTGTATTCGGGGTAGGATGTTTTTCTGTCGGCAGGTATTGTAGTAAGTGCTGTTACAGCTTTACAATGCTGATGCATAGCTGCGGGTAGTTGCTGGTAAAGTTGTGTACCCGCTGTTTTCCATTTTATCATATCATCACTTACTTCCTTAATGATCCTTGCCGGGTTGCCCACTACCAGGCTTCTGCCGGGTATTTGTTCATCGGCTTTTATAAAACTAAGGGCGCCTACGATGCATTCATCACCAAGGTTAACATTGTCCATAATAACGGCGTTCATGCCTACCAGGCAGTTGCGGCCGATGGTTGCACCATGAATAACGGCGCCATGGCCTATATGTGCTCCTTCCATTAGCAAAACTGTTACACCGGGAAACATATGTATGGTACAATTCTCCTGCACGTTGCAGCCATCTTCAATTATGATCTGCCCCCAATCTCCCCGGATGGCGGCACCGGGGCCTATATAACAATCCTTACCGATAATTACATTACCGGTTACCGCAGCCTGCGGGTGAATAAAGGAAGAAGGATGAATAACCGGGATAATATCTTTAAATGAATAGACCATTTTATTTTTTACCAAAAATAAAACAGAACCCCGGGAGTACCTCTTATTTTATTGTGCTGGTGCAGGTGTTTTAGCTGGCGGACCCCGCTGAATTCTTTTAATGAGAGCAACAGAGCCCCAGATAATACCTGTAAGGCCGAGTAAGGCTATAACTACAGCCGCTCCTTCGGCTCCGCTGCAAGATAAGGAGCATGCCAAGCCTGCAAGTAAAAACGACAGGCCCAATGCAGCAATGATGACAAGTATGATTTTCCATGCTTCGCCTTTAGCAGCCTTATCGTTTAGCAGCGAAGCCATGGTATAATCTTTTACCTGCTGAAAGAATTCCTTTTTTAAAATTTTCTTTTCTTTACGGGAAAGCGTTTTTTTATCACGGTGTTTCAGCGAGGTAATGATTTGTGCTGCGTTGCCTATATGCATGATGCTGCTGGCATTAGCGATAGTTCCTGATTGTGGCAAGGGCCGATCTAAGCGGTTGGTAATGCCTGCCAGCATACAAAATGCACAAAGGCCCAGCAGAAAATCACGGGTCTTTTGTTTGCGATAAAAGTTTTGTTGCGTGTGTTGCCGGTTGGGATAGCTGTAAAAACTGTAAGCAGCAAGGGCGGCAATAATATATAAAAACCATCCGGGAGTAAAACTTCCGGTATCGGTAATTAATAAGCCAAGGTATATTGCCAGCAGCCCAAGGTTGATCTTCAAAAACACCAGTAAAACCCGTGCCTCTGGCACATGATTTTTTGCCCAACGAGAAATCGTTTTCATGTGCAGTATGTTTAATGAAAATGTAAAGTATGGAGAAGGCGGGTTAAATCAAAGCCTTATTTGTTCTAAAACAGGTGCCTTTAAACAAGGCAACTGTATGGTGATGCTGGTTGGTAATGGTGATATGATAAAGTCCTGTTGATTTTCCGTTGTGTAATTCCTTTGCTTCGGCAATGAGTATGTCGCCTACATGCACAGGTTTGGTGAAATTGATGGAAGTATCTAATGCTACAGATAAAACGTTTCTGTTATTGCAGGCAAAAGCAAAGCAACTATCGGCAAGCGAAAAGGCGATTCCACCATGCACGATACCGAAGCCATTAATCATCTCCGGGCGAACGGTCATGGTTATTTTACTGTAGCCTTCCTTCACATCCAGCACAGTAATGCCAAGCCATTGGCTGAACAAGTCGTGTTGCATCATATGGTCTACAACGGCAGCAGGATTGTGGTTATTCATGATTTTCTTATTAAAGTAGAATAGCAAAAACTGAGCAACGGGATCAATGTTTTATTTTCCTTTAAACGCTGGCTTTCGTTTTTCTAGAAATGAATTGATGCCTTCCTGATAATCGGCAGTTGCGGCAGCTTTTTGCTGGTATTTATCTTCCATTGCTAATTGGGTTTCCCAATCATTATTAAAAGAATGGTTGAGTGCATGTTTGGTGTAGGCTAATCCCATAGTTGGCATTTGTGAAAGTGTTTGGGCTATCTTTTTACTTTCGTTTTCAAACACATCTTCTTCAAAATATTTATAAATCATTCCCATGTTTTCTGCCTCGGGTGCAGCAACCTTATCGCCTGTCATCATCAGGGCACTTGCCTTTTGCCAGCCAATCAAACGGGGAAGGGTAAACGTACCACCGCTGTCTGGTATCAATCCTATCTTACTAAACGCCTGAATAAAGGAGGCGGATGCGGACGCCACCACTACATCGCAACACAAGGCAATATTGGCACCGGCGCCGGCAGCTACGCCGTTTACAGCAGCAACCACCGGCTTTGGCATATTCCTTATTTTTTTTACGATGGGGTTGTAGTGTTCGCCCAGAATTTGTGCAATGGTAATCTCCTCTCCCTTCGGGGGAGGCTGGGACGGTGCTAGCTCGCTAATGTCTTGCCCTGCACAAAAAGCTTTGCCGGCACCCGTTAGGTAAACAGCACGAACTTCATGGGAGCTTGCGGCCTCATCCAATTTGGCCTGCAACAGCAACGCCATCTCCCGGTTAAAGGCATTGAATTTATCCGGGCGGTTAAGCGTAATATAAGCCACGTTGTTTGTTATTTCGAATAGAATGGAAGACATGAGTTGCATTTAATTATAATGAACTAAAAAAGTTTCGTACAAATCGGTAAAGGTTAAAGATAAAAAGATTCGGGGAACGGTTCTTTAAAGTCGAGCTAAGTTTAATGGCACTTAAAATAATCGAAAGGCTCTTTGCAATCGTTGCATTGGTACAATGCTTTGCAGGCGGTGCTTCCAAACTGGCTCAGTAGTTTGGTATTGGACGATTGGCATTGTGGACATTCCACAACGGGTTCTTTGTTACTATCGTATTGTGGCGGTGCAATGCCATAAGCTTTTAGTTTTTGTTTGCCGGCCTCGCTCATCCAATCTGTGGTCCATGCAGGCGATAAAACAGAAGTGACCTTTACATTTTTATAGCCATTTTCTATCAATGCCAGCCTGATGTTCATACTGATCATATCCATGGCCGGGCACCCCGAATAAGTAGGCGTAATAATTACTTCCACTTCATCGCCAATGATGTTGATGCCTCTCAGGATGCCAAGGTCTTCTATGGTCAATACAGGTACTTCCGGATCGGGTACCTGGGCAACGATTTGCGTGATGTCTTCAACAGATATGGAAGACTGGTTTACCATGTTGCGCCGGGGTATGTACGTTGAAGTGATTGCATTTCTGCCAGGATGAATCCCATATATTCTGTATGCATCCCCTGCTTTCCGCCGGAATGCATAAAGGTTTCTTTTTTGTCTTCGCCGAAAGGTAATGGTAGTGTTGCTTCTGTTAACACATCTTTTATCTTTTCAGTCCAGGTACTTTTAATTGAAGGAAGGTCAATGCCGGCATTTGTTTCGAAGGTTGCGGGAATGAAAAGTTCACCCGTATATGACCAAAGTGTATCCAATGCATGCAACATTCTTTGCTGACTTTCTGCTGTGCCATCACCGAGGCGTATCACCCATTCGCTGCTCCATTTGAGGTGGTAAATTACTTCTTTAATAGATTTGGCAGCGATGGCGGCAAGCTGTGCATCTTCGAGCTGCTGCATTTGTTCGTATAAGGAGTACTGGTAGGCGCTGTAAAAGAACTGGCGCAGTACTGTTTGCCCCCAATCGCCATTGGGTAATTCTGTTATCAGCAGGTTTTTAAAATCCCGCTCGTTGCGTAAATAGGCGAGGGTATCTTCGGTGATCGTCCCCTCAAAATCGGCGGGTAATACATGTTCAATCTCTTTTTTTAACTCCGGATTTTCGTTCAGGAGTGTTGCTGCATATTGATAAAAATTTCTTCCCTGACCCAACAGGTCTAACGAAATATTGGTAATGGCGATATCCTGTTCCAGTATAGGACCATGTGCACAGCATTCAGCGTTGCGCTGTGCCAGTATAAGGTTCGTGTCCGCAAGGCAGAGAACATAGTTGAGAAGTTGAATGCCGGAGGAGTTGATTGGTTGAATGGTTGATTCGTTGTTACTCATTTTCTAAATTTCATTATTCACAATGCACATTATAGGAATACATTAACTCCTCAGGTTCTCCCCACCGGGGAGTCAGAGGGGCTCCCTTACATATGCTTCACTTCATCCGGCAAATCATAAAACGTCGGATGTCGGTAAATTTTATCTTCGGCAGGTTCATAAAAGCTTTCCGCATCATCGGGGTTACTGGCATGTATATGCTTGCTTTCTACCACCCAAAGGCTTACCCCTTCCTGGCGGCGGGTGTATACATCCCTTGCATTTTCCATGGCCATTTGTGCATCGGCTGCATGCAGGCTGCCTGCATGCTTATGATCGAGCCCTTGCTTACTGCGGATGAAAACTTCCCATAAGGGCCAAGAGCCCCCAACCCCCGCCCGTAACGGATCGGGCGGGCCTGAAGGGGAGTTTTGGGGCGTTTTTACATCGCCGCCTGCACTATCTTCAGGGATATCGCCGTAATAAAATTTCTTGATTTCTATTTTCATAAATGAGATTTTAATTGTTAAGCTGCCTCTATAGCCCCTTTAGGGGTTGGGGGCTTTTTTTTCTTTTCAGCATAGGCCACAGCCGCTTCCCTTACCCAGGCACCTTCGTCATGCGCCTTGTTTCGGGCGGCAAGGCGTTGTTTGTTGCAGGGGCCATTGCCTTTTACAACACGCCAGAACTCATCCCAGTCTATTTCTCCAAAATCATAATGCTTTGCTTCTTCGTTCCATTTCAGGTCCGGGTCTGGCAGCGTCATACCCAGTAATTTTATTTGTTCCGCAATCATATCAACAAAATTCTGACGCAGTTCATCATTTGTCTTGCGCTTTATTTTCCATTTCATGCTCTGATCGCTGTTGGTACTTTCACTATCCTTGGGGCCAAACATCATCAGGCTGGGCCACCACCAACGATTAATAGCATCCTGGCACATGGCTCTCTGTTCTGCTGTTCCTTTAGATAACACCAGCAAGGTCTCAAAGCCCTGGCGTTGGTGAAAACTTTCTTCTTTACAAATACGCACCATGGCCCTGGCATAGGGGCCGTAACTGGTGCGGCAAAGCATCACCTG
>JBBSKH010000060.1:0-23074 GCA_038256495.1 Chitinophagales bacterium | reverse complement strand
TTTGTAATGATGTTAATCAAACCGGTGTGTTGAATGTAGCCTATAGTTCTATTGGGTTGGAAAATGAAGTAATAGAACAAACAACGGCGATTACCATTTACCGCATTGTACAGGAATTGATTAACAATACCATGAAACATGCCGCTGCCACAACCGCCATTGTTCAGTTAAGCAAAACGGAAGAACAACTTTCGTTAACCGTAGAAGACAATGGTAAAGGCTTTGATCCGGCAATTTTACAGAGCGCAAAAGGTATTGGCTGGACAAATATTCAAAGCCGTGTAGCTTTTTTGAAAGGGAAATTAGATGTGAAGTCTGAGTCTGGTAAAGGCACTTCTGTTTATATTGAAATAAACGCATAATTCAATTAAGGTTTTTGTTCTAGATGACTCTGGTATGGTGGTTGAAGGGTAGGTTCTTGTTAAGTACTGTTTTTTGCAAAGATCCTCTGGTGATGTAGATGGCGTAAATTTTTATAATTTTAGAATAACTTCCTTTACCAGTTTCTGAAATGTATCCACTTGTAATTGCTGTTCATCAATTCGTTTTTGCTGTTTTTCAAACAGTGTGACAAAGACCCGGGTAGAAGAGGAAAGAGAACACTTTTCATTTATTTTTTGCTATATGCACTTTTATCTTTTATTAGGTAAAATTTCTATTGGGCAATTACAAATGCAGTGGCAATTATCCTCATATTAGTTGTGGTGCCAATACCGCCTACAGTTGAAACAAACCCCCGAAATGATATGGTGTTGTTGCCAGGTGTTAGATTTATTACACAGGGACCAATTGCTTTGCTATCACTGTATCTTGTTGCGGAAGTGATAGCATGAATTGGAAATACTTTGACACTAGCATTGTTCAAAAGTATTTCGAAGTCCCAGGTTGGATAACAGGGCCCTATGGGGCAGCTGTTATAAATTATGGTATTGCAGAATATTATCACGTTACAGTTTTGGGTTACATTAATAGTCATGGAGGTGCTGGAAGGAAAACTCGCTGTAGTATTATTGGAAGCAACCGACCCTGTAGCACCCTCTGTATTTAATACTGGCATTGCTTGCGTTATTGGAGCCCACTGTGCACTGCCGGAATTTCCATTACTTGTCAGTATTTGGCCCGCATTTCCTGCATTACCATTTACAACTAATGCCCCATTGTTTTTTATCCTCAGTTTTTCTGAAAGCCCGCCCAAACCAGTATTGGAGGTCAAAAAAGTCAGGTCAATTGTTTCAGCACCTGCTGTGTTATTTACTAGATCACCCTGAATCATTGCGGCAACTACATCTGAAGGAGTGACGGCATTATTCTTTGTTGTAAAGGCTATGTTTGGATAATTAGAACCAGGCACATTCCCTTTCAACAGCAAACCACCATAGCCACCAAAATTCTTTTGGTCAACTGTTATTTGTCCATTTACATTTAAGCTGGAAGTAGGGTTACTGGTGCCTATGCCTACCCTGCTATTAATACCATTGTAGGTAAAGCCCCATCCACCATTTACCGGGCCGCCGAAGAAACCAATATTCTGATTATTTTGTGTTCCCATAAAACCAAGGAGACCGCTATTGTCGGCTTTATACAACCACACACCGGGTGTTTGATTTACATCTAATGGGAGAGATCCATTTTTAAGGAGCAATCTTCCATTCAGGATCATACCATCTGTGCCGGCATTTAAAATACGCATACGTTCAGCAAAGTTGGAGCTGCTGCCATATCCAAAAACAATATTTGAAGAAGGAAGATCTGTGTGTAGCTGAAGCAAGCCGCTCTGTATACCAAAACCATAATGGTTGCCGGTATTTCCAAATAATGAAATTTTATCGCCTGCGGAGTTGGCAAAATTTAATGGAAACCCTGGTGTGCTGGTGCCAATACCTACGTTTTGGGCCACAGCGCTTTGTTGCAAACACAATACAATAAGCAGCCGCAGAAATTGGCTTCCCAATCCTGGTGCGGACTTTTGCCTTTTAATCATTTTGATAACGGGTAAATTAGTCATGGTGGTTCTCTTTTTTAGTGCTGTAAAAAAGATCTGATCATTCATTGCTGAGTCATCAGAGTGGTACTTAACCATCCTCCGGCAGTACACGTTGCCATTGCCAGGACGGTGAGAGTTTTCTTCATACTTTTTTCATTTACATTTTATGTAAATATGCAATGAACAGCTAATGAAAGCTATCCCTTAAAAACATGATTTTTGTAGGACTTAGTTTTTTATCAATTTTTCGACCAATTTTTTTAATTCATCAATCTGGTGCTGTTGTTCTTTTATGCTTTCAATAAGCAGCGGCACCAGCCTGGCATAATCCACGCCTTTGTACCCATCTTTTTCATTCACCGCTTCGGGCACAACCGTTTCTACATTTTGCGCCAGCAAACCTATTTGCCGCCCCGGAGTAAAATGATTTTTAGAAAATTCTTTTGTTTTCATTTCATACTCCACGCCATTTATCTGTAATAGTTTTTGTAGGGGGGAAGCGATGGGTGTGATGTTTTGTTTATAACGTTCATCACTGGCATAGGTAGTGCCGTTTACCCAAAGGCTGCCTAACACAGAAAAAGCATACACACCGTTTCTTTGTGCCAATGCATTTTCGGAAAATACACCTGCATTATCCTGTGTGCCAAAACTTACTTTAGCACCCGGATTATCTGCATGTATTCTTAGTTCATTTCCATAAACACCAATGCCTACTTCACCTACGGCTCCGGGGTATAATAATATTTTTTCGCCCAATGATGCAGGGAATGAAAGGGGTTTGGTTGGATTATTGTTTCCAATACCAACATTGCCATTTCCTTTTATGCGCATTCTTTCTGTAAAACTGGTACTGCTTCCATTTCCAAAAACAATATCTGAAGCTATCCCATCTGAGTAGATCTGTAACAGACCACTTTGAACACCAAATCCATACTGGCTGGTAACGCCATTGGAATACAAAGAAATTTTATTTCCAAAGGTTGAATTAAAATTCAGCGTGCCCGCAATAGCAACATTGTTTACGTTTAAACCTGAAGCTATCAGACTGTTACTTGCCTGAATGCTTCCGTTTACATCTAATGCCTGTTGCGGAATACTAAGGCCAATCCCAACTCTGCCATTCGTTCTATATACATTGTTTTCGGTTGTTTGCCATAATGATGATTGTGCCTGGGCTCCATTTGTATTAAATTGAATTGTTTTATTTACATCAAGATCAAAAATGCATAGTGCTCTTGCATTGTCCTGGTTTGCCACAAAAATATAATTGTCTTTTATTGCAAGGCTTACAGGTTTTGTCAGCATGCCTTTGCCGCTTCCCATCAACTTTATGATTTGTGGATTACTGATATCAAATACCGAGAGCATCGCAGAATTTTTGGAAGTAACCATTGCATAATTTCCCTGCACCCTAACACAAACGGGGTTACTCAGGCCAATAGAGGTAGCTCCTTTATAAATAATTCCATTCGGATTTGAAATATCATAAATACACAGTTGATTGGAAGTCTCTGAAACCACGTAAGCATAATTGCCAATAACATCAACAGATCTTGGCCCATTTAAATTGAAGTTGGTAAATGCTTTTGCTACAATGGCGTTGGGATTGCTGATATCATAAATCTGTAATTCGCTTGCAGAACCCGAGGTAACGTAGGCATAATTGCCTTGCACATCTAATGAAGTTGGGGCAGTAATACCGAGGCCTCCCGTAGCTTTCGCAATAATATTATCTGGGTTACTAATATCATAAATGGATAGGCGTTGTAAAATATCGGAAATTACATAAGCATAATTTCCCTGGACCACCACTGCACGAGGGTAATCCATATTGGCAGAAATAGTACCCCTGGCAATAATGGCATCAGGATTACTGATATCAAAAATGCAAAGTTTATTATTTTGTGCAGAAGTTACGTATGCAAAATTTCCGGATACCACAACGCATGTTGGTAAATCCAGATTGGTGGATGTTGATCCCCGCCGAAATGGTACTTCAGGGTTACTGATATCATAGATGCTAAAAGTGTTTGACAGTAGTCCACTTATGGTATAAGCAAAAGCACCCTTTACATCAACAGCATTGGCACCATCAGGGTTCTCTACTATGAATGTTTTGTAAGCCGGTGTGTTAGGGCCAGGTATGACCATATTAACTCCTGCCCATGTCCCTTTTTGAATATAATCTTTAATGGCTTTTTCTGTTGGCACATTATTATGGCTGTTTTCGCTAAACAAACTATCTCTGCTGAATTTATTGATGGCTTCGCCGAATTGTAATTTAAAATTGCCGTTTACCTCCAGTTTAGACTGGGGATTGTTTGTGCCAATTCCAATATTTCCAGATTGAGAAAAGCCAATAAAGCTATATAGCATAACTATTACTGAAAAAATATATTTTACCATAATGTTAGTTTTCCGAACCCGGTTCAGCAGTTTTTTTAATTTCTCCATCTGTTATCTATTTATTGTTGCTGCTAAGCAACTATACAGCGTTCCACTTTCACTGCTGAGTGATGGAGCAGATGCTTTTAAAAAAATGAATGCGTACCAAATAGTTAATCCGCTACCACATGCAGGAATATCATCAATAGGTTTTTACTTACATCTTTGCATTTCGGATTGCTGAATTTATCGCATTATTATTTTAACCTCGCTTCAAGTGCTTCAATTTTTTTATTAAGTTCCTTTATACTTTCAATTAGCAGCGGTACCAGTCTTGCATAATCCACGCCTTTATAACCATCTTGTTCATTGCTCTCTTTTTACATTGGAGCTTTTTCTTATGGTTTTTAATTGGGTGTTTGTGCCAATACAAAATCTGTTGCGAAGAAAATGTATAATAGAAATATTTTTTTCATCTTATCGTTTTACTGTTGGCCATTGTGGCGCATGCGTTTTATTGGGGTATAATGTTCCATATTAGTTTGCTCCTGAACAACTGTGAATCACCGGAATAAACAGGATATCCTCTTTGAAAATAGGCTCTGACCTGATGGAACCCAGGGTTGAGGTCAACCATATCCATAAGGTTTAGCGTAGTTCCATCATAACCGTTTGCCCAACCGCTGGCTACCAGTGTTAATTTTAAAGTGTTAGTGGACGACTCCCAGATTTCGATCCGGATTTTTGCTGAAACCGTCCCTGATTGGGCTGTAGAATATAAAAAGCCGGAAATATTTGCCATAACCCTGGATGCTTCCGGTATTAAAATGGATTGATTGTCCATGCCAGGTATAGGAACAGAAGTCACACCAATTCCAGTAAGTTCAATAAAACTATATTGGCCAACCGCCTGTTGCAAAGTCATAAAATAGGGTTTGGTAACCCATTTCGGTGATGCAGCGTTTCCATTGCTTTGTAGTATTTGTCCCGCAGTTCCAGCATTGCCGTTGATGCGTAAGCCACCAGTATTATTTGATAGGTCCACGAAGTTGCCCGCACCATTTAACTGCAATAGATTTTTGCTGTTGGCCCCCAGGTTCAATGCACCTGCGCCTCCTGCCTGCATAATGGCGGCAGTACCAGCCCCGCCACCGTTTAAGGCTACGCCAAACTTAAGGCGGTAGCTGCTATTGCCCACTCTCATATCACCTTCTGTGTTGGTAAGGTCCCAGTTGTTTAAGCCACCTACATCGAGGCGGTTTACCGGCGTAGTATTGCCGATTCCTACCCGGCTGTTCATTGCATCATAGGTAAGGCCCCAGCCGGCCGGCCCACCATAAAAGCCTACATTTTGATTGTTTTGTGCACCCATAAAACTAAGCTGCGCACTATTATCGGATTTATACAACCAGAGGCCCGGTCCATACCCGGGGTCAAGTGGAATGGTGCCATTGCGTAGGGTAACCCTGCCGGAGAGTTCTAAGCCATCTCCACCGGAGTTGATAATGCGCATGCGCTCAATAAAATTTGTGCTGCTGCCATAGCCAAATGCTATATTGGCCAATGCAGCATCGGAATGCACCTGTAGAAGACCGCTTTGAATGCCGAAGCCATAATGGTTGTTGCTGTTGCCCCATAAGGCAATTTTATCACCTGTGGTATTTGGAAAATTAAGCGGGAACCCCGGGCTGGTAGTACCTACACCCACATTACCATTTTGCAGGATTGTCATAGCATTTGTCCTTGAATTATCTGAAGTGCCATTGCCGATTTCAAACAACCGGTTGGTGTTGCTGGTATCATTAAATCTTCCAGCTACAAAACTGTTAGCAGACCTGGCAATGGTGCTTAGCCCCATTGCTGTTGAAGTTTCGCCTGATGCAACCGTATTATACCCCGATGCAAAAGATGCGAGGTTTCCATTTGCTTTTGTGCTGATGCCGGTTGCGAATGAAAAATAGCCCACGTTATCTTTATTCCACTCCGTACCATTGGTATAACCTACCCGGAAGGCGGCTTTATCTGCGTACCACATCAGCCTGCGCCCGGCACCGGATACAGGTGCATTGCCCGGCGTTTCTGACGCCTGGCCACTGGCGGTAAAAACAACGCTGCTGTCGGCCACGTGCAGGCGTGCAAGGGGTAAATTTGTTCCTATACCTACGTTCTGTGCTTTGCAGGCAAAGACCGATATAAAAACAACCGGGGTTATTAAATATTTCATTACGCTGGTTTATTGTTTCAAAAATTGTCTTGTCTTGTTTTTCTTCATAAGGCATACCAAGCATAGTTTCCTGCAGTAGGAAAGTCTAGATGGATACTGAACACCTGAACGGTCTCGTTAAGACTTTTTCACAACAGTAATGTTCAGATACTGTTACTTAATTTCACATCCTGAATGATTTTTTTTGACATGGCGGCTCCACTTGTATCAGATATGCAGGGTAAATATATTATGCAGTTTAACTCCCCGCCATCCCTGAAAAACAGGAGATTTTAAAAAACCAGTTCTTTACCAAAAAAATGTTGAATGCGAATTTGATTACTGGCTGAAAAAAAGCATACATTCATTAAACAGTTTTCATACTTAATTTTTTTTGGGCTGTGTGCCATCGCTGTAACTATTAACTGTGTTATGAAACCGGTACTCGTCATTTGCTTTTGTACACTTCTGGCAGGTAATTCTTTTTGCCAGTCCGCCAAAACGGCCGAAGAAGAAGCGGCAATTATACGCATGCCCAATGATACCACCAAGGTCAACCGGCTGAACAGCTATGCGGCAAGCATACAGTTCTTCGATCCTTCAAGGGCCGTACAACGCATGAATGATGCAATTGAGCTGGCGCAACGAATAAATTATTCTTACGGTCTTTCTATTGCATACGGTTTAAGGGCTGGATTGCTTTTCTATGAAATGAAACTTGATAGCAGTAAATACCTGCTGGATAAGGCATACAGCCTGGTGAAAAATAAACATGACAATATTTCGAAAAACCAGCAGGCCGATATTTTAAACCGTTATGCTGCAATTGATCAGCGAAAGCAACGGTATGATTCGGCGGTAGAAAAATATTTGCAGGCAGCCGATATCTTCAGCGAAATTGGTGACCGCTCCAAGATCATTTACTCTTATTATAACCTTTCCGGGATTTATAAATTTTTAGGCGATACCGCCAAAACCTTTAGCTATGCAAGAGCTGCTAACGAGCTTGCACAGCAATCTGGAGACATGATACTTAAAGTGCGGGGACTGATCGTGCTGGCGGAAGCGCATAATTATGCAAAGCAATATGACAGCCTTTGGCTGATAACTAATAATGGATTGCCACTGGCAAAAAAAGGTGAATTTGCTTTTGCTGTGGGGATATTTAATAACCTGCAGGGTAAGTACTTTGCTGAAAAGGCATTTATGTACGATTCAGCCATTACCCGTTTCAATATTGCATTGCGCATTTTTGAAGCAATAAACACACCCTACGACATTGCACTTGTTTTGCAAAACCTGGGAGCCGCCTACCTGCAAAACCTGGATTTTGGAAATGCCGTAAAGTATGCCAAATCTGCAGTGGAACTGTCTGCGAAAATGGGTTTTGAACAGGTGTTATACCTAAGCTTATTAGACCTTGTGAAGGCTGAAGAACAACTGGGCAACGTTGCTGAGAGTCACAAATACCTTAAACAATATGTAGCGGTTAGTGATTCTATTCAAAGCCGCAACAGCCAGAAAAAAGTGTATGAACTGGAAGCTAAATACCAGGCACAACAAAAAGAGCTGAGTTATTTAGCCCAGCAAAAGATCATCCGTGGTAAAAACCTGCTGAATTACCTGCTGGCAGGAAGCGTAGTGTTGTTGTTGATCATTTTTTCATTGTTAAACAAAAATTACCGCAATAAACAACGGATGCAGCAGCAGCGCATCAGCGACCTGGAAGTGCAGCAACAACTGACCGCAACAGAGGGTGTGCTTAAGGGAGAAGAACAGGAACGCACCCGTATTGCCAAGGACCTGCACGACGGGCTGGGAGGCATGCTTAGTGGCATTAAGTATTCGCTTGGCAAGTTGAAGGATGCCATCATCCCCGGCTCTGGCGGGCAGCTTGCGCTTGACAGGAATATGGATATGCTGGATAGTTCGGTAGAAGAAATGAGAAGGCTTGCGCATAATATGATGCCGGAAACATTGGTGAAATTTGGTTTGGATATTGCACTAAAAGATTTTTGCAACAATGTAAATCAATCTGGAGCACTACAGGTTTCTTATCAATCCTTTAATTTAGATGACCTGCAACTGGATCAGATAAGAGCGGTAGCGCTTTACCGGGTGGTGCAGGAACTGATTAATAACACTATGAAACATGCGGCTGCCAGCAGCGCTGTGGTGCAGATTTCTAAAACAGGTGAGCAATTGTCTGTTACGGTGGAGGATGACGGTAAGGGCTTTAATCAACAACTGTTGCAGCATGCTAAAGGTATTGGCTGGGCCAACATACAAAACAGGATAGAGTTTCTAAAGGGCAGCCTCGATGTGAAGTCGGAGCCGGGTAAAGGAACGTCTGTGCATTTTGAACTGCCCTTGTAAACTATCGAATGCCGGAACAACAAATTGCAAAAAAATCATGTAAAAAGGGGAGTGCAACAAACCATCCTTATGAGTTTATTTGTAACCTTATCCAGCTATTGCCCGCATGCAAACCAATCACTTTTAAGAACGTTCGTTTATGGCTATAAAATTATTTATTGTTGATGATCATTACATGGTAATTGAGGGAATTCATTCGCTGTTGGCTGAAGAGCCGGGCGTTGAATGGCTGGGGCATGCCGGCAATGCTGACTCCTGCCTTGCTTTTTTGCAACAACAACTACCTGACGTAATACTGATGGACATCAGTATGCCCGGCATGAGTGGAATTGAGTTATGTAAACTGGTACGTGAAAAATATCCTTCGGTGTACATCATTGGGCTCAGTACTTTTAACCAACAAAGTTATATCCAGAAAATGATGGATAACGGTGCCTCTGGTTACCTCTTGAAAAATGCTACAAAAGATGAACTGGTGAAGGCGTTGCAAACCGTTGCAGCAGGTAAACTTTATTTGAGTGATGATGTGGCCAATGTATTGCGTAACAGCGATGAAAATGCCATACCCGTTATTACCCGGAGAGAAAAAGAAATATTAGAACTGATTGCAGATGGAATGACCAATGGTGAGATTGCTGCACATTTATTTATCAGTGTTTCAACGGTTGATACACACCGCAAAAACCTGCTGGCAAAATTTGACTCAAAAAATATTGCATCGCTTATTAAGGTTGCTATGCAAATGCAACTTATCTAAACACTATTCAAAATCTGTATAGAGTAAATATTTTTTGCGAATCGCTTTAAATGCCATCAATCCGGGTTGCCAACTTTTGCGGATAGCTTCTTCCGATAGTCCTTGTTTTACCTGCTGTTTTAGCTGGTCGTTTCCTGCCAGTTTATCAATAAAATTATTTTTCAAGAAGAAACTGTCTTTGCCCGGGAATAGCTGGTAGGCCTGCAATAAATATTTTAGCTGAATTTTATTGTCCACCATTTTCAATACTGCTTCATTGCTGCCGGAAAGATTCCATCCGTAGCACTTCAATCCAAAACATTTGCTATTCTTGGCACCCTCGTTTGGCATTGGCGTAAAACTATATAAACTTTTTGGTAGGGTGGGATGACCAAACACCTGGAAGGGCGTTTCGGTTCCTCGTCCTTCACTCAAAACCGTCCCTTCAAAAAAGCAGGTGGAAGGATAGAGATAAATGCTCTGCATTTGCTTCAGGTTGGGTGATGGGTTTACGGGCAGTTCGTATTTTGTATTGTGATCGTAATTTTTACACTTGATCACCTGCACATGAAAAGGGGTATCTACAGTTGGTTTGGTGGTAATGTTGTAAGCGTTGATGGCATTGGCCTTATCGCTAAGCCAGTTTTCCCCTGCCAGCATCAGGGCATATTCTCCAATCGTCATTCCATGAACGATAGGTATAGGTTGCATGCCAACGAAGCTTTTAAATTTCATATTCAGTACCGGGCCGTCTACATAAAAACCATTAGGGTTGGGCCTGTCTAATATCATCAGCGGTTTGTGGTTTTCCAGCGCAGCTTCCAAAAAATATTGCAAGGATGAAATGTAGGTGTAGAAACGAACGCCTACATCCTGGATATCAAATAGCAATACATCTACTCCTTTAAAGTCTGCAGCGGTAGGCTTTTTATGATCACCATATAAACTGATAACCGGGATGCCAGTTTTTTTATCCTTTGCATCGCCTACATGTTCTCCTGCATCTGCATCACCACGAAAGCCATGTTCCGGCCCAAAGATTTTTACTACTTCAATTCCACTTTTTAAAAGCGTATCTACCAAATGGGCGCTGCCCACCATGCTGGTTTGATTGGCAAAAACAGCTACTTTTTTTCCTTTTAACATTGGCAGATAAACGGCCATCCGTTCTGCGCCGGTAATTACCTGCTGGTACGCATTAGGGTTGATTGACTGTTTTTTTTGCAGGGGTTGTGCCGTTGCGGCAATGGAAAATACCGCAAAAAAAAGTACTGTTAATGTAAGTTTCATCTGGCTAAGTTGCACAAATCTTTTCAAAATATTTAGCCATTTATCATTTACTTTGTAAGGTATATATCTGGAAAAGATAAATATTTAATAATCTACCTGAGTTTTTCTAAGAGAATTTGGGGCAAAAAAGCAATTATGGCACAAGTTAAAAACGGCGATGTAGTTAAAGTGCACTACACAGGCAAATTAGTAAGTGGCGATCAGTTTGACTCTTCTGTAGGCAGGGAGCCACTGGAATTTACTGTGGGTGCAGGAATGATGATAAAAGGTTTTGATGCGGCGCTGCCAGGCATGAGTGTAGGCGATAAAAAAACGGTGGATATTACGGCAGCAAACGGTTACGGTGAAAAAGATCCAAATGCAGTAATTGAATTTCCGAAAGAGAATGTTCCGGAAGATATGAAACTGGAACCAGGAATGAATCTTACATTGACCAACCAGGAAGGTCAACCTTTCCCTGTAACGGTAACTGAAGTTAAAGAAGATGTAGTGGTGCTTGATGCCAATCATTTCCTGGCGGGTCAGGACCTCGTTTTTGATATTGAATTGGTAGAAATCGTTACCAGTTAATCTTGTTTAAAAATTATAAAAAGCAAATGCAGTTTAATTCATTAAACTGCATTTTTAATTTTAGGATATGAAACCGGCAGCACCTGCACCTGATATTCTTTATATACCTCAGCATCCTCCATTTACAATCACTTAATTTTACTTTAATATTTTATTGATATGATACAAATTAACAAAGAAGCATTAACGCAGCGCTTTATGCGCTACGTGCAGGTAGATACACAGAGCGATCCCCAAAGTGATGCCCAGCCCACCACGGAAAAACAAATAGACCTGAGCAAGATTTTGCTGGCAGAGTTAAAAGAAATGGGACTGCATGATGCTATACTGGATGAGCATGGCTATGTGTATGCAAGGGTGGCTGCCAATAGCAGTAAAACAAACGTGCCTGCAATTTGCTACTGCTCCCATGTGGATACGGCACCCGACTGCAGTGGTACCAATGTAAAACCAATGTTGCATACCAACTACGATGGAAGTGATATTGTTTTACCTGATGATAAAAGCCAGGTGTTATCAGCCGCTAAGAGTCCTTATTTAAATCAACATATTGGCCATGATATTATTACTGCTAGTGGTCTCACCCTGTTAGGTGCAGATGATAAAGCAGGCGTTGCCATCATTATGCAAACGGTGCAAACTTTACTAGACAACCCTGATGTGTTGCATGGCGATATCAGCATTGTATTTACACCCGATGAAGAAGTGGGTAAGGGAACTGCAAAAATTGATATGCAGAAAGTGGATGCACAATTTGGTTACACATTAGATGGTGGTGAAGCCGGCAGCATGGAGGATGAAACATTTAGTGCTGATGGAGCTAACATTACTATTAACGGTGTAATTGCTCATCCGGGTTATGCAAAGGGCACCCTGGTAAATGCCATGAAGATTGCTGGCGAAATACTTGCGGCCTTACCAACAAACGAATGGAGCCCTGAAACTACTGAAGGCAGGCAAGGTTTTGTGCACCCGGTATCGCTGGATGGCATTGCAGAAAAAACTACAATAGGTTTTATTATACGGGACTTTGATACGGCTACTCTGGCCGAACATCACCAGCGTTTAAAAACTATTGCAGAAAAAGTGGTGGCCAAACATCCCGGCGCCAGTATGAATTATACGGCCAAGGAACAATATAGAAATATGAAAGACATACTGGTGCAACACCCGCAGGTGGCGGCTTATGCGGCGGAAGCCATACAAAAAGCAGGCATGACAGTAAAGCAGGAGAGCATCCGTGGCGGCACCGATGGCAGCAGGCTAAGTTACATGGGACTGCCTTGTCCGAATATATTTACAGGTATGCAGAATATTCACAGCAAACTTGAATGGGTGGGTGTTAAGGATATGATGAAAGCGGTGGAAACATTGGTAATGCTGGCGGGGGTTTGGGAAGAGAAAAGTTAGTTATTCACCAGTAAATAATTTGCAAAAGGCCGGCTTATTGCCCGGCTTTTTCATGAGCTTGCTTTTCTATAGCCAGAATTCCCTGTTTGGTTCCCTCAAAATAATTTCCCTGGCGGTAATAGGGTATGATGGTATTATCAATAATGTTTTGAGTTTGTTCATTGGATAACCATACCTGCGTACCAAGACCATTCTCAATTCTTATTTGCCGCAAAGCCGGTACAATGCAAATCATAACACCATTATTTTTATGTTTATCTCCAATGCGCCAAATGTTTGCCAGTTCCAATGTAAAATCCTGCAGGTTGCAGCTGCCCAATTGAAGACTGTCAATTACAAGCGCCGTTATCTCTACGCTGCCTTCTGCATTAATATGAGTCAACATGGAGTCTAATGTTTTTGCTTCAGAACGAGAGAATAGCTGAAAATAATCGTTTACCAGACCATTAGGCGACGGCAATTGCACATTGCATTTTTTGCTGCTGGAAGTTGATATTACAGGTTTGGTATTGCCATTGTTGCAGGCAACCAATATCAAAATTAATAAATGGAATGCCCACACAGCAACGAGCAAATAAGTGCGTTTCATTTTGCGATTATTTTTTTTATTAACTGAAAAATACCACATATAATCAAAATCCAGCGCTTGTTTTCACTTCCTGCAAAAAAGTAGATCATGGCCTGACCCAACCGGAGGCGCATAAAAAATAATTTCTATTTAGCCGTTCATGAAATGTGCTGTATGTTTGCAGCACATTTTTTATTTATAAAACTGATATGCCGTTTACAAAACAAGACAAGCCTTTCGTGGTACCAACCACAGATGGAAAGCTGATTGAAGAACATGTTGGCATGGCAAGCAATGGGGAAACATCTCATAGTATTGCACATATGCTTGCCCCCGCAGGATGGAGCGAACCTTTTCAGAACCCAGCTTTTGATGAATATACCCTGGTAAGTAAAGGAAAAAAACAATTTGAAGTAGATGGCGAAACAGTAGTGGTGTCTGCAGGCGAAAGCATTTTGATTAAGGCTGGTAGCCGTGTTCGCTATAGCAACCCTTTTAATGAGCCCTGCGAATATTGGAGCGTTTGCATCCCGGCATTTTCAATGGAAGGGGTAAACCGGGAAAGCGAAGCGGGATAAGCATTTGTTTATTAACATTTCATTGTGCAGCGTATTTTAGATAGTTTCGTTTAATTGCATGATAATAAGAACAGGGTATCACACACAAAAAATATTTTTAACCCTCAGCTACATAATTAACTTATATGTTCGACTTTTTTTTGCAGGTAGATAGTACCGCCGCCGCAGCAGCCGCTGCTGCTGCATTACCAGAAACAGAATCTGTTTGGACCCTCTTATCGAAAGGCGGTCCGCTTATGATACCACTAGGCATTTTGTTTGCCCTTGCTGTTTACTTTTTCATAGAGCGTTTGCTGGTAATAAAAAAAGCAAGCAAGCTGGATGAAAATTTTATGCGCATCATCAGGGATCATGTGGTGAACGGCAATATTTCTGCAGCAAGAAGCCTGTCTAAAAATACCAGCAACCCCGTTGCCCGCATGATAGATAAAGGTTTGCAACGTATTGGTAAACCCATTGATGCTATTGAAAACAGCATGAACAATGTGGGCAAACTGGAGATGTATACCATGGAAAAAAACCTTACCATGTTATCGGTTATCGCACGCATTGCACCATTGTTTGGATTCGTAGGAACCATTGTAGGACTGGTTTTGCTGTTGAAACAATTTGCTGCCATCAGCAATCCGTCCATCAGCCAGATAGCCGATGCGATGTACATTAAACTGATCACTTCGGCCACGGGACTTATCATTGGTATGTTGGCTTACCTTGGTTACAGTTACCTGGATACGCAGATCAACAGAACTGCCAACAGGATGGAAAATGCCAGCAGCGAATTCATTGATATTTTGCAGGAACCAACCAGATAATTATGAATGTTGAATGATGAATGTTGAATGAATTTATTTTAAACATAGATTAAACATAACTCATAACTCATAATTCATAATTCATAACTCATCATTCATAACTCATAATTCATAACTCATAATTCATAATTAATAATTTAAAACATGAGTTTAAGAAAAAATAAATTACGGGAAGAACATAATGAAGTGGATACTGGTCCGCTGAATGATATTTTGTTTATCCTCCTCATGTTCTTCCTCATGATTTCTACGCTGGCCAATCCGAATGTGATAAAAATGAGTGTGCCACGCTCAACTAGCGATACCAAGCAAAAACAAAGTGTGGTAGTAAGTGTTGATAAAAATAAAAATATTTATGTGGGTGCTAAACTGATCCCCCACGATTCACTGGAAGTGGAGCTGGCAAAATACATCAACAAAGGCGATAGCGTAAAACCTGCGGTAGTTATCAATGCCGATTCTGTTGCACAATGGGGCGAAATCGTAAATGTAATGCGGGTAGCCCGTAAGCTGGGCGCCAGTACTTCTGCCACCGTTACGGGGCAGGAGTAGCCACTACCATTCGTTCCTTTTCAAAAATATCTTTTTTAACCTGTGCCTGGTATCCATTTGCATTAAAATGTTCAGCCACCTGCCGGGCATAATCTTCATGCGTTTCCATAAAAATACAACCACCCGCATTTAAATGATGCAGGCCAAAAGCAGCTATCTTTTTATAAAATAACAACGGCTGATTATCTGGCACAAACAAAGCGAGGTGCGGCTCGTGTTCTGTTACATTTTTATTAAGCCGGGAACTTTCATTTTCCGGAATGTAAGGTGGGTTGCTAACGATCACATCATAATTACCCAATTCCTGCCAGTGAGTTTCGTTTAAAAAATCAATGGCTTTAAATTCAACCAGCGTTTCCAAAGCCTGGGCATTTTCGCCGGCGATGCTGAGGGCATCTTTGCTAATGTCAATGGAAGTGACTTGTAGCTCCGGCATATTTTTTTTTATGCTGATGGGGATACAGCCGCTGCCCGTGCCAATATCCAGTAAAGATGCTGCATTGGTTTTTTTGCAATGGCCAATTATTAAGGCTACCAGTTCTTCTGTCTCGGGCCTTGGCACCAACACCGCAGGTGAAACTTTGAATTGCAGTTTGTAAAACCATGCTTTGCCTAGAATATATTGTACCGGCATTTGTTGCAGCAATTGCTGCAGTACAAATTCCATTTTTGCCAGCGTTTCCTTTTCTAATATCCGGTGGGGGTGGGTGATGATGACTGCCTTATCTGCAGAAGCAACTTCTTCAAATACCATATTACAAATTACCTCTGCTTCATGTTGGTCATACAAAAGCTTCAACTCCCCTAAATAAGAACGGTAAAACTCCCTCAGTTGCATAACCGCAAACTTAGTTTATTTTTGCTGCCTTGCAGCACGAACACTATATGGCCCGATGTATTTCGCTTGCCCGTTTGGGTGAGGGAGCGGTAGCACCCAACCCCATGGTAGGTGCTATATTGGTTCATGCCGACAAGATCATAGGAGAGGGATACCATATGCAATACGGTGGTCCGCATGCCGAAGTGAATTGTATAAAAAGTGTGGCAGATACTGACCTGCACCTGCTGAAAGATGCATCAATTTATGTATCACTAGAACCCTGTGCACATTTTGGTAAAACACCACCCTGCGCCGATCTTATCATCAGCAAGGGTATTAAAAAAGTGGTGATTGCCTGCAGGGATTCCTACAAAGAAGTGAACGGAAAGGGCGTACAAAAGTTGCAGGATGCAGGGGTGGAAGTAACCTTGGGTGTTTTGGAAAAACAGGCCATTGAATTAAATAAAAAGTTCTTTTGTTTTCACAACAACAAACGCCCTTATGTTATCCTGAAATGGGCCGCAACGCATGATGGATTTGTGGCTGCTTCACCAGGCGGAAGGCTTGCCATCAGCAATGAGTTAACCAACCGCTACACCCATCACTTGAGGGCAACAGCAGATGCCATCATAGTGGGCACCGCTACTGCATTGGCAGACAACCCCACATTAACGCCACGTTTTTGGCCGGGCAGGCCGCCATTGCGCATTGTAGCAGACAGGCAATTGAAACTGCCTATGGATTTGCGGATGTTTACCGATGGTTTGCCAACAATAATATTGAATGAAATAAAGGACGAAGAAAAAGGAGCTGTTACCTGGGTAAAAATTCCTGCAAGGGATAATTTGCCGGTACGGTTGATGGATTTTTTATACATGAAGAATATCAGTTCCCTCATTGTAGAAGGAGGCCCCAAACTGCAACAGTCTTTTATTGAAGCAGGCACCTGGGACGAAGCCATTGCCATTGAAAATACTGGTATGATCATTGGCGATGGGATAAAAGCTGTTTTGTTGCCTTCGCAAAAATTAGTCAATGAATTTTTTATCGGGTCCGATAAATTGCGCATTTATCAAAACAAATAATGATCATAAATGAATGCAAATAAAATAAAGCGTGTAAATGGAAGTGTATAATACTATTGAAACAACTGCAGAAGCTGAGTTCAAAGACCGTGGCAGCAGGTTTATTGCTTATGCATTCCCAATAACCAAGCCCGAAGATTTCAAGAAAAGAATCCAGGAATTAAAGAAGGAACATCCCAAAGCTGTGCACCATTGTTTTGCCTACCGCATCGGGTTTGATGCCCGTCCGAACGGCTCAGCCGGGCGGGGAAACGAATTCAGGGTGAGCGATGATGGCGAACCCTCTGGCACCGCCGGTAAACCTATATTGGGTCAGCTAGACAGCAAGGCTGTTACCAACGCATGCATCGTAGTGGTGCGCTATTTCGGCGGTACCTTACTGGGTGTGCCAGGTTTGATAAATGCCTACAAAACCGCTGCATCACTAGCGTTGCAGGTAGTACCAATTGTACAAAAGCCCGTAATGGTAAATTATAACCTGCAGTTTGATTATACGCAGATGAACGAAGTTATGATGGTGATCAAACAATTGCACGGGGTAATTTTAAAGCAGGAGTCCCAGCTTTTTTGTACCATGCTGGCTGCAGTACCAAAGAACAGGAAAGCAGAATTGGAATACCGCATCAACAACCTCCGCAATATAGAGCTGGACCTTGCATAATGAATATGGCATGCCATGAATTTTCCCCGGCCGCCGATAATTTTTTATCTTTAAGTAAACCGTCTAATAAATGAATGTAGAAGAATTAAGGTTGTATGCATTGCACAAAGAAGATGTAACTGAAGGTTTCCCTTTTGGAGAAGATACGTTGGTGTTGAAGACCGGCAACAAAATATTCCTGTTGATTTCATTGGATGAACCATCACTTAGGTTTAACGCCAAATGTGATCCCGAAAAAGCAATTGAACTAAGGGAAGCTTATCCCGAAAATATTTTGCCCGGCTACCATATGAACAAAGTTCATTGGAATACAGTAATAGCGGCAGGCTTAAAAAATAATCTTATAAA
Source organism: Chitinophagales bacterium (assembly GCA_038256495.1). GTDB lineage: Bacteria > Bacteroidota > Bacteroidia > Chitinophagales > Chitinophagaceae > Ferruginibacter. Next base: position 4,693 of record JBBSKH010000060.1, on the reverse strand, counting down.
GGAATTAATCGATGATAGTTATCATTTGATAGCTGCTTCAATAAAAAAGAAGAAGTAAAATGAAAAATAATTTCGTAATACTAGTGTTGGTTTTGTTAGTGGCCGTGGCTTTTTATTTCCTTGGTAAGAAAAATGGTGCCGGCCAAACCCGGACAGAAATTGTGCAGAACGTAGCCCTGGTAAAGGAAATTGCTCAACTTGCATCATTGGAAGTAACCGGCGAAACCCGCATTAAGGTGAGCAACCGGGGAGACGACAATACTTTCTGGAATAATTTTAAAAACTATTTTACAGAGAATACTTTGCAGGTAACCTTGCCTTATGAAGCCAAGTACGGTGTTGATATGACCAATCGTAAAATGGATATTGATACCAAAGCAGGCGTAGCCACTATATACCTGCCGGCACCAAGGCTAATGAGCATGCAGCTAAAGTTAGACCGGTTAGAAAGCATGAGCCAGGCGGGGATCCTTAGTTCGGTTAGCATCAATGATTTTGTGAAAGCGCAAAAGCAGATGTACAACGCAGCACGCCAAACGTTGGAAGGCAATACGGGATACCTGAAACTTTCGGAAGATAATATCAGGAACACATTAGCCAAATACTATGAGCCCCTGGGTTATAAGGTGAAAATAATTTTTGATGATGCCACCCTGCAGCGCCGGTTAGATCTGTAGCAGGGAGCTGAGTTTTACATAACCAATATTAAGATTATCATCCTCCAGATTTTCCTGCTTGCTAAGTTGCAGGCTGTATGCTTGTTTTAACGTATCGGGCAGCATGTCTTCAATGGCATGCACATCATCTACATCCACCCCGTATTTATCATCTATATGAGAGAGGGCACCCTTGAAACCGGTGTGTTTGTAAAAAGCCGTTTTTTTTGATGCAGCAACTGCGGCTCCTTTATTAGCCGCCACTACCAGCATCTTGTAATGATACTCTTCCATATCGCCGGGCTTGTAACCACCAAGGTTCAGGAAAAAAAGGCGGTGCCCATCTGCGTTTATAGCTGATTGTTGCCTTGGAACTGCAGTAACCTTGTAGCCATCAACACAGGTAACTTCCCGCCAGGAATCTATGTGAATAGAACCAGCGCCCGGCCAGAATGCCTCGATTTGTGGCAACAGGTCGGCCAATGAATTACCAATGCCAACAAAGGCATCATGTTGTTCGGTATTTCTGCCGGGAGGCGTACAGCCAACTATCAGCAGGTAGAGTTTTTTTTCGCTCATATTTTTATTTTCGGAAACTTTCGCTTAAAACTAATTCTTTGCTGCCAGCGGTGTAGGTATAAAATCCTTCGCCGTTTTTGGCACCTAATTTTTCTGCCATCACCATATTTACCAATAAGGGGCAGGGTGCATATTTGGGGTTGCCAAATCCGTCGTGCAATACTTTCAAAATACTAAGGCATACATCCAGACCAATAAAATCAGCCAGTTGCAAAGGACCCATCGGGTGCGCCATTCCCAGCTTCATAACGGTGTCTATTTCTTCTACACCAGCTACTCCTTCATACAAACTGTAAATGGCCTCATTTATCATGGGCATTAAAATTCTGTTTGCGATAAAACCCGGGTAATCGTTTACCGCACAAGGCACTTTACCCAGTTGCTTGCTAAGTTCAATGATGGTTGCTGTAACTTCTTTTTTAGTAGCATAGCCGTTGATGATCTCCACCAGTTTCATTACCGGTACAGGATTCATAAAATGCATACCGATTACCATGCCCGGCCTTTTTGTAACCGATGCAATTTTAGTAATGGAAATGGAAGATGTGTTGGTAGCAAGGATGCAGCCTGCCGGAGCGTTTACATCTATCTGCTTAAAAATATCCAGTTTAAGATCGGTGTTTTCGGTAGCTGCTTCTATTACCAGGTCTGCAGCTATTACTCCTGCAGCTATAGAATCAACCAACGTAATATTTTTAAGGGCCGTATTTTTTTCATCTTCGCTGATGATACTCTTGGCAACCTGCCGGTCCATATTTTTTGTAATGGTAGCCATCGCCCGCTGCAGTTGCGATGGATTTACATCTACCAGGTTAACGGTAAAACCGGCTTGCGCAAACACATGTGCAATGCCGTTACCCATGGTGCCGGCACCGATAACGGAGACACGGCCCCCTCCGCCCCCTGAAGGGGGAACTAGAAGAGCATTAAAATTTGTAGTACTTGTCATATATGCAAGGGTTTATTTTAAGAATTTATAACAGTTTCTAAATTGTAAGAAACATTTATCTAGGACAGTAGAATAAAGAATTAAAAGTACAATAGTGCGACGCCAATGAAGGCGCCCAAAGAAAAAATGCCGGGCTCCCCGAAAAAATAGGGGCAGGCAAAAAAATAGATACATAATCTCCGCTTCATCTCCTCCATAATGAGTTCCCCCTTCAGGGGGCGGAGGGGGCTTTTTTTATTTAAACGCATTAATCCCCGTAATATCCATACCAGTAATTAGCAGGTGAATATCATGTGTACCCTCATAAGTAATCACACTCTCCAGGTTCATCATATGCCGCATTACCGGGTATTCGCCTGTAATGCCCATTCCGCCCAGCATCTGGCGAGCATCCCTGCAAATGTTGGTAGCCACTTCGCAGGAGTTGCGCTTTGCCATACTTACCTGCTGCGGCGTTACTTTTCCTTCGTTCATCAATACACCTAATCTCCAGTTTAATAATTGTGCCTTGGTAATTTCTGTAACCATTTCTGCCAACTTTTTTTGTTGCAATTGGAAACCACCAATGGGTTTTCCAAATTGCACTCTTTCTTTACTGTATTGCAAAGCCGTGTGGTAACAATCCATGGCAGCACCAATGGCACCCCATGCAATACCGTACCTCGCTTTTGTAAGGCAACCCAACGGGCCTTTCAAACCCTTTACATTGGGCAGAATATTTTCTTTAGGAATTTTTACATTATCAAATACCAGTTCGCCGGTAGCGCTGGCACGAAGGCTCCATTTGTCATGCGTGGTAGGTGTGGTGAATCCTTCCATTCCTCTTTCAACTATTACACCTCTTATATCACCCGCTTCATCCTTTGCCCATACTACAGCCACTTGGCTAAAAGGCGCATTGCTGATCCACATTTTTGCACCATTCAATAATACATGATCATCGTCGTGCTCCTTTATGTTGGTTAGCATGCCACCGGGATCACTACCATGATCAGGTTCTGTTAAACCAAAACAACCTAACCATTCGCCGCTGGCTAGCTTGGGTAAATATTTATTGCGTTGTTCCTCGCTGCCATATTGATAAATAGGAAACATTACCAGGCTGCCTTGTACGCTTGCGGTAGATCGCACACCGCTGTCGCCACGTTCCAGCTCCTGCATCATTAGTCCATAACTAATATAATCTAGGCCACCGCCGCCATATTGCTCCGGCACAGTTGGTCCAAAGCAACCGAGGTCTCCCAGTTGTTTTACGATCTGCTGCGGAAATTCAGCACGCTGTGCATAGTCTTCAATGATGGGCGAAATTTCTTTCTTTACATAATTGCGTACACTATCCCTTATCAGCTTGTGTTCTTCTGTCAGTAGTTCGTCTACATTAAAATAATCAGGACTTTGAAAATTATCTGTTTTAGCGGCCATCGAAATTTGTTTACAGGTTAATCGTTTGAAAAAATATTTATTGCCTGTCCCGACTTTTTTGGAACCAGGCATATACCAACATGGAACATCGCCTGCCTGTCGGCAGACAGGTTGCGTCGCACTCTTCAGCTTTTTTAGCAATAATGAGCAAGACGGCAGCTTTTTTACAAGCTTCGCCGCAAAGATACGTATGCAGTCTAAATCATTTGGGTCAATTAGGCAAATATTTGCTGTTAACAGCTATTTTTAGCGCATGAAACTGATTGTCAAAATACGCATATTGATCGTATTTGTTATGGTATCCATTATCCTTAGTGGCGTTACTGCATTTCCTGTAGAAACAGAACTGGAGTGGCTGCTACGCCATCCATCCCTGGTGCCTTCCTTTGCTGAGTCATGGCTTACTAAAGTATACGAAGCCTTAAAGGAAACAAATGAAAAATATCCTATGCTGGCTTACGGTTTCGATTGGCTGGCATTTGCACATATCGTAATTGCATTGGCATTTATAGGGCCTTACCTTGATCCGGTGAAAAATGAGTGGGTCATCACCTGGGCAATAATGGCATGCCTTGCTGTTTTTCCGCTTGCATTTATTGCAGGCCCCATCAGGCAGGTACCCATGTTTCATATATTAATTGATTGTAGCTTTGGTTTGATAGGAATAATACCTTTAATTATTTGTAAAAGATGGATCAAGAAACTAAAACAGCAGCAAGTTGGTTAGCACTCGGCGATAGTTATACAATTGGAGAACAAATACCATTCGCCGATAATTTCCCTAATCAGTCCGTGCAAATATTAAGGCAGAAAGGGCTGGATTGCCATGCTGCAGAAATCATTGCAAAAACAGGCTGGACGGGAGATGAGTTGATCATGGCATTGGATGCAACGGTTACCATGGAACGGTACGATTTTGTAACATTATTGATTGGCGTAAATAACCAATATCGTGGCAGATCGCTGGATGAGTTCGGTATCCAGTTTGACAGTTTGTTGCAAAGGGCCATTCACCTTGCAGGAGATCGCCCGGGCAGGGTAGTAGTAATAAGTATACCAGATTGGGGTGTAACGCCTTTTGCAGCGC
>JBBSKH010000059.1:0-23445 GCA_038256495.1 Chitinophagales bacterium | reverse complement strand
GTCTTTAGTGATGTTTAGTCTTACCGAACGCATATCGATTTCTTCAGCCGGGGCTTTAATCAGCGTGACAAAGAAATAAACGTGCCGGTTTTCTTCAATCCATCCTGTTACCCAGCCGATATTGTTGTTTTCTTCATCGAAACCCCAACCTGTTTTATAGCTCAACTGGTAAAGCGTATTGTCTTCCTGCAACATCATTGTTCTAACGGCTTGTTGCACCGTTTTACGAAAAGGTAGTTGGTCGAAGTATAATTTTTTCATCATGCCCAACTGCTCATCAGGAGATATTTTTATAGTGTTGTTCAACCAGAAAGAATCTATTGGGCCATTGATATTTCTGTTACCGTAAGATAAGCTATCGATCCACTGCTGCATGGTTTCCCTGCCTATCCTGCGTGCCATTTCCTGGAAATGAGGCACACTACTTACTTTGAAGGCCTCAGACAGTGTCAGGTTCTTGTTCCAGTCTTTGTTTGAACGGGTTACGCCATCCCATTTTATTTCCATCTGTTCGTCAGTAGCCAGGCCCGTTTGCAATGCTATTAATGAATTCACGATCTTAAAGGTAGAAGCAGGTAACATCCTGGTGGTATCCAGGTTCATGTTGTAAACGGTTACTTCGCCGGTAGCATTATCCAGCATGGTAAAGCAGCCTTCTACATTTTTGGCGTCAAAATATTTTTTGAGGTTGTTGTCAATCTTAGCTTTATTAACCGTGCAGCCTGCAAATAAAACCATCAGGGCTAAAGCCCAAATAGGAAAAATGTTGTTCGAAAATTTCTTCATGTGAATATTTTTACTGGTATGTTAACAGGTAGCCTGTTTCATTTGTTCAGGTGTTTGGCAGTGGCATCCAATGCTTCATAGAAGGCTTCACCAAATCGTCTTATCAGGGGTTCTTTTAAAAATTCGTATACCGGTACTTTAAGTTTTTTGCCTAGCGTGCAGGCAGCTTTGCAATGGTCTTCTCTTGGCTCGTAACTTGCAAATTCGGTTACACCATCCCTGCTTTTCTTTGCTATTACCGGGAACAGGTGGCAGCTAACCGGTTTCTTCCAACTTACTTTTTTATCCCGGTAAGCCTGTTCAATACCACATTTCACAATACCTTTTTCGTCTTTAATTCCGTAAACGCAAACAGCATTATTAATGGTAGGTGTTACCCATCCATATTCTTTGTCATATACATAACGTCCCTGGCGGTTTATTTCGGCTATGCTTTCTTTGTTCAGGTAAGGAGCTACCATTTCGTACACTTCGTCAATATGTTTCAGTTCTGCATTATCCAATGGCGCACCTGCATCACCATCCACACAGCAGGCGCCCTTGCAGGCCGTAAGGTCACATACAAATGCTTCCGAGGCAATAGCATCACTCACCAATACATTATCTATTGCAATCATGCGGCAAAAATACGATTAAAGGGCCGCAACAAAAACCTTAAATAAATGTAAAACCTCAGTTATTCTTCCACTTAAAAGTATTGATAATGTGATCAATATCCTGCTGCAGAAAATCCTGCACAGGTTTCAGCGAATCAGCATTGGGCGTGGTATCAAAATACAATGCACCCCTGATGAAATGTTGAGAGGTATCGCTCATAAAAAACTGGCGTGCTGTAGCAGCATTACCGCCCACCCGGAAAAATATACCCGTAATGCCATTAGCCGTGGTAAATAAACTGTCCTTAATGGAAGTGGCCACCGCTTCATTTTTGTTGGTAAGGTTGAAGGCATCGTTTACGAGTTTGTCGAAGCGGTTAATACCTGCAGAATCCCGGTAGTTGCCATCCGGCATTTTTGTTTTATAAAATGTTTTTCCGCCGATGATCTTATAGCTCAGGAATATTCTTGCATTGAATTGCGGGAAATCAATATTGCGCCAATAGGGGTTTTCAGGAGTGCTGTCGAAATAAGTACTGTCTTTTACAATGGTTGCATATGCCGGGTATTCAAAACTGTAGGGTACACCGGGTTCATTATACAAGCGGTATTCCCGCTCCGGAAAATCGATGCGGTAATAGCCTCTTTTTTTGGAAGTATAGGTTTCGTTGCAGGCCATGATGCCGCATATTCCTGAAAAAAGGATGCAGGCAAATATACAATGAGCAAAGGTTGATTTCATGCTTAGTGTTATTGGGGAACGGATGGATTTATGATGATCTTTATCTTATCTATCCGGTTTTTATTGATCTCCAATGGTATAAAAGTAAAATCACCGCTGGTAACTTGGCTGTTCGCCTGCGGAAATTCACCGGCAATTTCCAGTACAAGGCCGGCAACAGAATCGCTGTCGCCACGAACGGAGTCAAAGGTGTCGATAGGCAAGCCCATCGCTTTGCAGGCATCGTTTATCATAAACTTACCTTCAAAAATATAATTGTTATCGTCAATCTTTTTGTTGATGCTTTCTTCGTCATCAAATTCATCTTTTATTTCTCCGATGATCTCTTCCATAATATCTTCCAACGTTACAATACCCGAGGTTCCGCCAAACTCATCTACCACAATGGCAAAGTGAATGCGCCTGGTGCGAAAATCCTGCAGCAGGTCTTCTATATGCTTTTGCTCATGCACAAAATAGGGCGTTCTTATGATGCTGTGCCAGTCAAAATAATCCCCTGCATCAAGGTGAGGCAGCAGGTCCTTGGTATGCAACATGCCTGCAATGTCATCAAGACTGGAATTGTATACGGGTAACCTGGAGTAATGCAGTTCTTCGGCTTTTTCAAGTACTGTTTTAAAACTGCTTTTAAATTCTATACCACTTACGTCCATCCTTGTACGCATAATCTGCTTTACTTCTGTATCTCCAAATTTTCGTATGCCTTTCAGGATCTCTTTTTCTTCGTTGGTGGCCTCATGTTCGGGCAGCAGGTCGATGGCATAATCAAGATCGCGGTTATCTGTAGAAGCTGTGTTATCTGCGCTGCCTTTTTTGTTGATATTTTCTGTTATCGCCACTATTCTTTTGCTGAAGCCATAGAACAGGCTGTTGAATATTTCTATTATCAACGAAGATGTTGCGGCAAACCAAATCTTATGATGTGCCGCCCATACTTTGGGCAACACTTCTGCTACCAATACAATCAGTAAGGTAATTATGATAGTTTTTGTGGCAAAGAATAAGCCCGGTGCCATACCGGCTTCCTGCATCCATGAATCCAGTAAAAAGTTTGTAACCAGTATGGCACCGATGTTTACAAATACATTGGCAATAAGCATGGTGGCCTGCAGGGTTTTGGGTTGCTCCAATAAGGTTACAATCCTTCTGAAGGACGGCTGTTGCTTTGTTTTAAGCAGGTTAATGTCTTTTACGTTCAGGGAGAAAAAAGCTACTTCGCTTCCTGCCACCAGAAAGGAGAGAATATACAGAATTACTGCAATGAATAAAAGTAGAACGGTTGCTGCAGGGGTTAAAACAGTTAACAGGTTTGTTTGAAATGTGTAAAATGTTACCTGTGCCGAATGATAGTCCAAGTTGATTTTTTTTCGTGAAAAATATTCACTGGAAAGTCCGGTGAATGATGTTGTTTGTTAAGTTAAAAAGGTAATCTTTCGTCACCTGAATCTTCATGCGGTGGTGGCATTTCTGCATCTGGTAATGGTGCACCGTCAGGACCTTCTCCCTGGCCGGCTTCATTTCTTTTATCCAGCATAATCAGGTTATCGCCCACTACTTCTGTAGCAAATTTTTTATTGCCTTCTTTATCTTCCCAGCTCCGTGTTTTTAGTCGTCCTTCAATGTACACCAGGCTTCCACGGTGCAGGTATTTTTGAGCAAGCTCTGCAAGGCCACGCCACAACACTACGGTATGCCATTCTGTTTGAGAAATAAGTTTTCCGCTACGGTCTTTGTAGGTTTCGGTAGTAGCCAGGGAAAATTTGGCTACGCCAATATTTCCTTCTAAGAATTGTATATCAGGATCTTTCCCCAAATTGCCAATCAGCATTACCCTGTTTACCCCTCTCATATATTATTATTTAATGTTTGCCCGTGCCTTTTTTTTGATGTACAATCAAATTTAAAGATACAATTTTAAAATATCTAAATACCTGCCATTATTTACCTACTGGCATTTCAAATTGTCGTTTGGCCTTACTTCTTGTGGGCGGTGGGAATACCGCCCACGGCGGCAAAATTACCTGCCGTTATTTACCCACAGGCTTTACTCAGCCTACTTTGGTATGCACATATTCGTTTATGATCCTTGGGAAAGCCAGCTTTGCTATCGCCGTTTTGGTAACCCATTCCATGCCCGTTGCTGTTAATGTTGATGCACCTTTCATCTTAATAAAAATCGCATGAATCGTCTGATGGGTTAATTGCTGCTTGTACGCAGCAGAAACAGTTATTACGTGATAGCCCGAAGCAGTCAACTCTTTCAGTTGCTTTATGTTATTCAGTTCTTCGGGGTTTACTGGCGCCGGCAGTTCAACGAGCATGAATTCGTATAGGTTTTGCCAAATGTCTTTTTCAGATCGCCGATTTATAAGGATACGGCCTTTATTTTCGGCCACTATGTAATAGAACCAACGGTGTTTCTTCACCATTTTTTTTTCTTTCACGGGCAGGGTAGCGGTCGTACCCTCGTTATAAGCAGTGCAATGTTTTTGCAAAACACATTCAATACAAAGCGGTATTTGGGGTTTGCATACGGTGGCGCCAAAGTCCATAATAGCCTGGTTATAGGATGCCGCAAAACGTACAGGTAACAAACGGTTGGCAAGGGCAGCAAAACTTTTTTTACCCTCTGTGCTATCAATGGCAGTACCAATGCTAAAAAAGCGGGCAAGCACCCGGTTTACGTTTCCGTCTACCACCGCATAAGGCAGGTTATAGGCGAAGGATGCAATAGCAGCAGCAGTATATGGTCCAACTCCTTTTAAATTCAGCATATCATTATAGTTATCCGGAAACTTGCCTTTCAATTCAAAAGCAATATAACGTGCGGTGGCCAACAGGTTTTTACAGCGGCTGTAGTAACCTAAGCCTTCCCACAGTTTAAATACATCATCATCAGGGGCTGCTGCCAGTTTTTTAATGGTAGGGTATTTATTTATGAACCGGTTGTAATATGCCAGGCCCTGCTCAACCCTTGTTTGTTGTAAAATTATTTCGCTCAACCATATTTTATAAGGATCTTTTTCATCCTTCCACGGCATCTTTCTGCTGTTTAAATTTTTGTTCCAGTTCATCAACAATTTTGTAAAAATTGTGTCTTTTGCTCCTGTTTTCATGAATGTGCGAATATAATATGTACAAACCTATTGATAATCACTACTTTATTTTGCTATTTTTGAAAAAAAAACCTATCTTGATCAATTAAACATTTAATTATGAGAAAGGCAGACCTAATCAGTAAAATTTCTGACAAAACCGGTATTCCAAAAGTAGATGTTTTAGTTACACTTGAAACCATGTTCAAGGAAATTAAATCTTCTTTAGCCAGTGGAGAAAACCTTTACATCAGGGGATTTGGTAGCTTTATTGTCAAGAAGCGGGCAGCAAAAATAGGCAGGAATATTAAGAAAAATATTGCTGTTTCTATTCCCGAGCATTTTATCCCTGCATTCAAACCTGCAAAAGAGTTTGTACAGGAAATAAAAAATTCTCCGGATATAAAAGAAACGCCAAAATTGGATGATGAAAACGACGGTTAGTGTAACTTTGCGTCCCTGCTGCGAAAAGGCAGGGTACAGATGAACAAAGTAAAGCAACAACATTTTTTGATAACCATTATTGCCGCGGCCGCGGTAGGGGTTTTATTTTTCTTTGGCAAAACTACGGAACCCAAAACTACTTCAGCGTCACCTGCTGCAGTTATACCCCCGCAAAATTTTGATATTCAGTCTTATATCGATAGTGCAAAAAATACGCTTCCCAGCGATCAGGCACTTTATGTAGCCCAATTAGAAAAAGGCATCAGCCGTGGAGATGTTAAAGCACAACAAATACAGGCTTATAACAGCCTTGCTTCCTTTTGGAAAGACAGCGCAAAACTCTTTGAGCCCTACGCATATTATATTTACGAGTCAGCGAAGTTGGATAATTCAGAAAAAAACCTCACCTTCGCAGCCCAATTATTTTTAAACAACCTTCGTTCAGAACATGACGATGCTAAATTAGATTGGCAAACGGCAAAGGCCATTGAGTTATTTGAAAGTGCTTTGGAAAAGAATCCCGGTAACGATGACCTTCGGATAGGTTTAGGAAGTTGTTACGTGTTTGGTAAGGGCAGAAGCGGCAACCCGCAGGAGACCATGAAGGGCATACAGGAACTGTTGGCGGTGGTAAAGAAAGACTCTGCCAATATGAAAGCACAGTTTGTGCTGGCGGTTGGGGGTTATGTTTCCGGGCAGTACGATAAATCGATAGAGCGATTTACAAAGGTGATTGAAGCGCAGCCGGATAATATGGAAGCGATTGCTTTCCTTGCTGATACCTATGCTGCAAAAGGAGATAAGAACAATGCCATTAAATGGTATAACATTAGTAAAAGGCTGGCAAATAACCCGGCTTATTCAAAAGAAGTAGATGAGCGGATAAAAATGCTCCGTTAATAAACGAACTATTTAATATTATTATTCAAAAACAAAAATTATTATTATGCCTTGTGGTAAAAAAAGAAAACGTCATAAAATAGCAACTCACAAGCGTAAAAAGCGTTTAAGAAAGAATCGCCATAAAAAGAAATAATTTCTTTTTATAACGGATGCCGGTATTTTTAAATACCGGTACTCATTTCTCTATACATGGAAGCAACTGCCAAAGGCATGTTGTGTCATGTCGTTTATATATATTACTTGCATCGTATAAACGATTTCTGTAAACCTTTTCACTTTGACCAAGGAACTAATTATAAATGCAATACCGCAGGGTGTAGAAATTGCCCTGCTGGAAGATAAAAAATTGGTAGAACTGCACACAGAAAAATCTGATGCAAGTTTTGCTGTGGGTGACCTGTATCTTGGAAAGGTAAAGAAACTCATACCGGGGTTGAATGCTGCTTTCGTAGAAGTGGGTTTTGAAAAAGACGCTTTTCTGCATTACACCGATCTCAGTCCTTATGTAAGGTCTATTCTAAAATTCACCAATATTGCCATTAACGATAATGGGGAGCAGTCTTTCGATTTCTCAAAATTCAAGGTAGAACCGGAGATCATCAAAACCGGTAAGATAACTGAGGTGTTGAATGGACGCCCTAATGTACTGGTGCAAATATTGAAGGAACCCATCGCAGCAAAAGGCCCACGCCTTAGTTGCGAGCTATCCTTACCAGGCCGTTTCGTGGTGGTAACACCGTTCAATGATATTGTAGCGGTTTCCCGTAAGATACATTCTTCTGAAGAGCGCAAAAGACTGCAAAAGATCATCGAAGCTATAAAGCCCAAGAACCTGGGTGTAATTGTACGAACAGCAGCGGAAGGAAAGCAAACTGCAGAACTGCAGGGAGATCTCCTCAGCCTGGAGGCAACCTGGAAGAACATACAGGACAACCTGAAAGGTGCTGTAGCGCCTGCCAAAATACTAAGCGAACAAGGCAAGACAACCAGTATGCTCAGGGACCTGCTTACCGCAGATTTTAACCTGATTGTGGTAAATGATAAAAACATCTTTGCCGACACCAAAAGTTATATACAACGGATTGCACCTGATAAGGCTGACATCGTTTCTTATTACAACAATGGCATGCCCATTTTTGATAATTACGGTATTACAAAGCAGGTGAAAGCGGCTTTTGGAAAAACAGTTAACCTACCTAGTGGTGCTTATCTTATAATTGAACATACGGAAGCCCTGCACGTAATTGACGTGAACAGTGGGTATAAAAGTGTGAGCAATAACCAGGAACAAAATGCGCTGGAAACAAACCTTGAAGCAGCGGAAGAAATTGCACGCCAGTTACGTTTGCGTGACCTTGGCGGAATTATAGTGGTAGACTTCATTGATATGAAGCTGATGGAAAACAAAAAGAAACTGGCAGATGCTATGGATTCTTTTATGCGACCAGACAGGGCCAAGCACGCCGTATTACCCATTACTAAATTTGGTTTAATGCAAATTACCCGGCAGCGTATGAAGCCGGAAATGAACATTAACACCAGCGAAGTTTGCCCCAGTTGCCAGGGAACAGGTAAAATTTCCAGCACCCTTATACTGGAAGATGAAATTCATAAGAACCTGAGCTACCTCATTATGCAAAAGCATAAAGGACTTACCGTAGAGGTACACCCGATATTGTACACGTACTTAACTTCCGGGTTCCCAAGCAGAAGAATGAAATGGAGCTGGAAGTATAAACAAAAGATCAAGATTAAATCTAACAGCAACTACCATCTTACAGAGTTTCGTTTTTTTGATGATAGTGACGAAGAGATAAAATTATAGTATTAAAAAACCCACCATTTGGCGGGTTTTTTGTTTAGTGGTTTAATCATTTAGTTGAGCACACTCGCTTCTTTCACCACTTTAATTTTTTCCTGTTCCTTTATTTGTTCCCAACCACCTAAAATATTTCTCAGGTTGTGAATGCCTTGTTTTTTTAATAGCGATGAAGCAATTACACTGCGGTAGCCGCCGGCACAGTGAACGTACAGGTTCTGGTTATCTTCAAAATTGGCTATTTGCGCTACATCTGTCATTTCGCTTAGCGGCAGGTTTACCGCATCGGCTGCATGGCCATCAGCAAATTCTGTTTCTCTTCTAACATCTACTATCTGCAGGTTGGGGTCATGCGGAATATCCATGGCAAGTTCATCTGCTTCAATATTAACGATCATATCAACTCGTTCGCCTGCATTGAGCCATGTACCAAAACCACCTTTAAGGCAGCCGTCCATTTTATCGAAACCTACCCGGCTTAACCTGATCACTGTTTCTTCTTCCTTACCTTTTGGTGTAACCAGTACAATAGGTTTATCAAACGGCAACAAACTGCCGGCCCACTCCGCAAAGCGGCCTTCCAGGCCAATAAAAAGAGCGCCTGGGATAAATCCTTCGGTAAATTCAGTTGCAGGACGGGTATCCAGCAAAATAACATCTCCCTTTATTTTTTCTTTAAATTCAGTCAGCTCCAATGATCGGGTGCCGTTTTTTACTACGCTTTCAATAGCCTTGTATCCCTGTTGATTGATCTGTGCATTTACCGCAAAATATTTTGGTGCTGTACCCAGGCCCGTGGTAACTGCTTTAATAAATTCTTCTTTGCTCTGCGGCTGCAAGGCATAATTATTTTTCTTTTCTTCGCCAATGGTACTATGGGTTTGCGGGCCGAGGTTTTTACCACAACTGCTACCTGGGCCATGTGCCGGGTAAACGATGATATCATCAGCCAATGGCATTAATTTGCTCTGTATGGTGTCGTACATAATGCCTGCAAGCTCTTCGCTGCTCATTTGTCCGCTGCTAAGGTCTGGCCGACCAACATCGCCTACAAAGAGAGTATCGCCGCTAAACAGTGCATAAGGCGCTCCGCTTTCGTTGTGCAGCAGGTAACAGGTGCTCTCGATGGTATGGCCAGGAGTGTGCAACACTTCAATACTGGTATCACCTAGAGTAAAACGTTCGCCATCTGCTGCATTGTGCACTTTAAATTGCGTAATGGCACCAGGGCCATAAATGATGGGGGCACCTGTTTGTTTGCTCAGGTCAATGTGACCACTAACAAAATCTGCGTGAAAATGTGTTTCAAAAATATACTTAATGCTTGTGCCTCTTTTCTTAGCCAGTTCCACATAAGTTTCTATATCCCTTAAAGGGTCAATAATAGCAGCCTCGCCTTTACTTTCAATATAATATGCTGCTTCACTAAGGCAATTGGTATAAAGCTGTTCTATGTGCATGATTCACCGTTTTATCAAACAAAAATAAAAATAAAAAAGCGATTGGAGTACAATCGCTTTTTGTAAAATGTCAGAGTAGTTTATTACGACACCAGGTCTTCAACTACACGGTTGATCTCGTCAATGCGTGCATAATTCACTGTGTAATAAATAAACTTACCATCACGTTGAGTAGTTACAATACCTGCCCTGCGTAAAATAGCCAGATGCTGCGATGCAACAGACTGCTCTAAACGCAGGCGTACATAAATTTCTGTAACTGTTATCTTCTTCTCTGTTTCAATCAACATCAATATCTGCTGCCTCAGCTTATGATTCAATGCTCTTAAAACCAAAGCAGCCTTTTTTAAGTTGTGATAATTAATTTTTAAAGTATCTGAAGATTCGGTGTTAGCCGTAGTTTCCGGCTGCTGAGAAGTTAGAGTTTCTACTGTCATAGGAAAAAAATTTTAAAATATGCTTGAACAAATAATTGTATTGCAAATATACGCATAAATAAATATTTATAATTTTTAGGTAATGTTAAAACGTGTAAAAAGTGGGTAAGTTTTTTTGCTACCCGTTGTAAAATTCTTTCAGATAAAAAGGTTCACTGTAAGCAACGTTGGCGAATTTATTTTTACAGAATGCATCTGCCGCTAATGCAGCAAGGGCCTCATTTGTAGCGAATTCTGTTGAAAAGCTTGCATTAGTGCTGCTGGTAAGCTTGCGGTATTTTGCAGCCCCGTTTCCAAAAAAAAGTACGGGCTGGCGTAGTAAAATATTTACAAAAGATTCGTTGCTTATCACTAGTGCTTGCGCAGGTAAAATTTCTTCCAGTTCCCTGTTATGTATTACCGTAAACACTTCCATTCTACGTGCATCAATCATGGGGCACAGCAGCGGAACGGGCTGTAGCTCTTTATCCATAGCTATTACGGCCGCCTTGCTCATTAATGTAAGTGCACTGATGGTAATGAGCGGTTTGTTTAATGCATAGCAAATTCCTTTTGCACTGGCAAGGCCCACCCGGAGGCCCGTATAGGAACCAGGGCCGTTTACAACAGCCACTGCATCAACTTCGTGTATGGTTAACCGTTGTTCTGTCAATAAACGTTTAATAGCTGGTTGCACAAAAGAAGCATGTTCTTTTAACTGGTAGTTGTGAAGCTCGGCCAGTAGTACGCCATCCCTGCTGAGGCCAACACCGGCCAGCGTATCGGATGTGTTAATATGTAGGAGTAAACTCAATACTGGTTAATTAAAGCATTCATAGATGCTGCCGGGGTATACCTGTTATCGTTTTTAGTCAATGCACTCAATAATTCGTGAATGGATTGTATCCCGATCTTTTCCGCCCATTCAAACGGACCATAAGGATAATTGGTTCCAAGCTTCATAGCAATATCTATCTCTTCTTCTGTGCTTACGCCTTCTTCTTTAGTCATATAAGCTTCATTAATGATCATAGCAATGATCCTTGCACTGATAAAGCCTGGTTCATCAGCACAAACAATAAATTTTTTGTTAAGCGCCAGCAGTACATCGGTAACGGCCTGGTTTATTTTTCCTGTTATTTCCCAGCTATCATTTTCCAGGAAACCCGGCCACCCGTTCATTCTTACAAGGTTATCCTGCTGAGGTAAACGCTCATGTATCTTATTCACAAAAACGGGATAGCCATTGCCATAATCGCTTATATTGCCCGAGAGGTCAAAAAATGCATCCGCATCCGGGTAATCAACCCAGGCTGTTGGATTACTTAACCGGATCCAGTTAATATGATTTCTCCCTTCCTTCAGCGCTGTTACCTGTTCATCGGTTCCCCATACAATAATATTCATCCGCTAGTTTTTTTGCAAAAATACGTGGTTGATAAAAGATATATTTGCCTATAGTAAAAAATATACCAAACAATGGCAAAGCAAATCATTAAAACAGGTGCGGCACCGGCACCAATTGGTCCTTATAACCAGGCTGTTAAAGCCGGCAATTTATTGTTCATCTCAGGCCAGATAGCCCTTGTGCCTGGCACCGAGACATTGGTAACCGAAGATGTAACAGACGAAACCAACCAGGTAATGAACAACCTGGAAGCGATATTGAAAGAGGCAGGCATGACTTTTTCGAACGTAGTTAAAACAACCATTTTCTTAACTGATATGGCATTGTTTACAAAAGTGAACGAAGTGTACGGAAAATTCTTTGCAGATGAATTTCCTGCAAGGGAAACCGTGGCCGTGAAGGGTTTACCCAAAAATGTTAATGTGGAGATCAGTATGATCGCCAATGCATAAGATGCACCCGCTGCGGTTAGCTAATCTGCATGCAACATCAAAAAATGAAAGCAATAATTATAGCACCTGCGCACCCGGTATTGCAAGAGCGCCTGCAACAAGCAGGTTACGAAGTGCAGTACCTGCCTGCCATCAGTTATGAAGAGCTGTTGGCGGCAATACCCGCTGTGCATGGCATTGTGGTAACCACCCGGCTTCCTATAGATAAAAAGGTGATTGATGCGGGCCTACAATTGAATTGGATCGGCAGATTAGGCAGCGGGCTAGAGCTGATTGATGTTACGTATGCAGCAAGCAGGAACATACAATGTGTGAGCAGCCCGGAGGGCAATCGAAATGCTGTGGCAGAACATGCACTTGGTATGTTGCTTTGCCTGATGAATAATATACATGTGGCGGCCAACGAAGTTAAAGAGGGCAAGTGGTTGCGGAACGAGAACCGCGGTACAGAACTTTTTGGCAAAACGGTGGGCATTGTTGGCTATGGCAATACTGGCCAGGCATTTGCCAGGCTGCTATCGGCCTTTGATGTTACCGTACTTGCATATGATAAGTACAAAGTCGGTTTCGGGGCAGGAAAGATAAAGGAGGCCAACATGGAGCAGCTTGGCCGCTATGCTGATGTTATCAGCTTTCATTTACCGCTTACGGAAGAAACCCGCTATATGGCTAATGCATCGTTCTTTAAGAGCTTACAGCAACAACCCATAATAGTAAATACCTGCCGGGGAAAAGTGGTAGATACTACAGCATTGCTTGAGGCGCTTGATAGCGGGCAGGTGAGCGCAGCCGCATTAGATGTACTGGAAAATGAGAAACTGGAAACCCATAACACCACCGAACAGGCAGAGCTAAGCAGTTTATGCGCCCGTGCTAATGTGCTGGTAACGCCCCATATTGCGGGTTACAGCCACGAAGCTTTTCTAAAAATGAGTACAGTACTGTTGGAGAAACTGGGAATTTAAGCCCTCAAAAGGCTTTTTTTTGAACTGCTTTTAACTATATTTGTGCATATGCAACGCTTTAGGATTCCTAAGGCGTTGTATTTTTTTTTGATATACCTTAAATAGAATTTTTATGACAGCAACCAATTACGTTACCCAGGAAACATTTGAGAGAATGAAGGCAGAGCTGCATATTTTGAAATCGGAGGACAGGCCTGCTGCCAGTGCAGCCATTGCAGAAGCAAGGGAAAAAGGCGACCTGAAGGAAAATGCAGAATACGACGCAGCCAAGGAAGCGCAGGGAATGCTGGAAGCACGCATCAACCAACTGGAGGGTGCCCTTGCCATTGCCCGCATTATAGACGAAAAAACAATTGATACCAGCCGGGTAAGTATTCTCACCAGGGTTACCCTTACCAATATGGGCACCAAAAAACAGGTAACCTACCAGATCGTTTCAGAATCTGAGGCCGACCTTAAGCTGAGTAAAATATCGGTAACATCACCCATTGGCAGAGGGCTACTCGGCAAAGTGGTAGGCGATGTGGCCGAAGTAACCGTGCCGGCAGGGTTAATGAAATTTAAGATTGAAAATATTACGGTGTAAAATTTTACAACAACAACGCTAGCCTGTTCTTTTAGAGCAGGCTTTTTTGTTTTGTACCTTTATTAAAAAAATAGCAATGACCATATTCTCAAAAATTATCGCCGGCGAAATTCCCTCTTATAAAATTGCAGAGGATGACCAGTTTATTGCGTTCCTTGATGTAGCGCCGCTGGTAAGAGGGCATGTGCTGGTAGTGCCTAAAACGGAAACAGATAAAATATTTGACCTTACCAATGAACAACTGTCAGCTATGCTGGTGTTTGCAAAACCCATTGCCAAAGCCATTGAAAAAACGATGGATTGCAAGCGCTGCGGCATTAGTGTTGTGGGGCTGGAAGTGCCTCATGCGCACATGCACCTTGTGCCCATCAATACAGCAAACGACCTGAACTTTACCCGGCCAAAAATTTCCTTAGCAAAAGAAGAGATGCAAACACTTCAGCAAAAATTGGTAGCGGCTTTAGGTGAGGTGTGAGGTGTGAGCTGTGAGCAATGAATTGTGAGCCATGAGCAATGCATTAAGCAACAAAAACGAATAACGAAAAACGAATAACGAGCAACGAGCAACGAGAAACGAAATAACGAGAAACGAAAAAACGAATAACGAGCAACGAGCAACGAGCAACGAGCAACGAGCAACGAGCAACGAGAAACGAAATAACGAGAAACGAAATAACGAGAAACGAAATAACGAGAAACGAAATAACGAAATAACGAGAAACTTATTTATTCACCCTACTTGGATTCCGGTTAATAAAATCGCTCCAGTCTTTAATTTTTTTACCGGTGGATTGCAATATTGGATTGTCCTGAAAGTGATGGCAAACCGCCACCGATAATGCATCTGAAGCATCGTAATAAGGATTTTCTTCCTGGATGTTGAGCATGCGCTGCAGCATTTTCATTACTTGTTCCTTGCTGGCATTACCATTGCCGGTAATAGATTGTTTTACTTTTTTAGGTGAATACTCTGTTACACTAATACCCGCCTGCATGGCTGCAGCAATGGCCACACCCTGCGCCCTGCCAAGTTTCAGCATACTCTGTACATTTTTGCCAAAGAAAGGCGCTTCAATAGCAAAACAGGTGGGGCGGTGATAGGTGATAAGGCTGGCTACTTTTTCATGAATCAGTTGCAGGCGTTCGTAGGCATCCATTTTTGTAGAAAGTTTGAGGATGCCCATCTCCAGCAATTGCATATTTTTCTGCTCTACAGTTATGAGGCCGAAGCCCATGATAACTGTACCTGGATCTATACCTAAAATGATTTTTGGTTTATTTTGCAATGCAAGGCTATTTTTACCGCTATTAAAATTCGTTAGCTGAACAAAAGTATCAAAATAATCATCAACTACCTGCTGGGTCCCGTGCTCTTCGTGGTGCTTTGTTACAGCCTGTATCAGCAAATTGCCCGTCAGCCCGACCTGCCGCAACGTTGGGCAGAAATTAAAAGCAGCTGGCAACATCCTTTTTTCTGGCTGGCATTATTGCTTATGTTATTGAATTATGGACTGGAAGCCCGGAAATGGCAATTGTTGATAAAGCCTTTAGAGAACTGCTCTTTTATAACAGCCTTTAAAGCTGTGCTGGCCGGCTGCAGCATCACGATGTTAACGCCCAACCGTATTGGTGAGTATGGCGGAAGAATATTGTACGTGCAGGAGCAAAACCGGTTAAGAGCCATTTCGCTTAATATTCTGGGTAGCATCAGCCAGCTTGTAATTACCATCGTAATGGGTACAGCGGGGCTGTTCTTCATGAAATACTTTTCGGGCAGCGATGCACTAGCTTTTGCCAGTATCCCGGCATTGCTGAGCAACAGCTTGCTTACAACTAGTGTATTGATAAGTGTGCTGCTCATCTTGTTTTACCTACGCATCGGTTGGCTTATTCATTTGATGGAGAAAGTGCGCTTTCTTAGCAAACCGTTAAAATATGTGCGCCTGCTACACCAATTCAGCGGTAAACAATTGTTAAGAATCCTGTTTTTATCATTTTTAAGGTACCTGGTATTTATATTGCAATACCTGCTGTTGCTAAAAGTAATGGATGTTGGCATAACGATTACTTTAGGCTTCTGGCTGCTGACGATCTTTTACCTTGTAATGGCCATAGCCCCTACCATTGGTTTTACAGAACTACCGGTTAGGGCTACCGCCTCAGTTGAACTGTTTAAATTGTACAGTATTAATATACTGGGTATACAGGCCGCAGCCTTGGGCATCTGGTTAATAAACCTGGTATTGCCGGCCATTATCGGCAGCATATTGATACTTGGAATTAAAATAACAAAAGACAAAAATGATTAGAACCTATACACCACTATTTTTTATTGCAATCATCGTATTGCTAATTAGCTTTACGCCCGTACCACATACACAGGGTCCCATTAGTGAATTTTGCGGTATCCGCAACACGGCTTTCCATGCAGGCGAAACTGTTACCATGAAAGTGTATTATGCATTGGGGGCTTATATAGGCGCCGGCGAAGCCACTTTTACTACAAAGCTGGAGCGCTACAACGGCAGAACAGTATATCATTTTGTGGGCGAAGGAAAAACTTATTCTTTCTTCGATAATTTTTTTAAGGTAAGAGATCGTTACGAAAGTTATGTAGATACCGCTACGCTATTGCCTATGAAATTTCTGCGTAATGTAAACGAAGGCGGGCATACGATTTACAACAACGTAACCTTTAACCAAAAAACGAATACGGCGGTGAGCACAAACGGTGTTTTCAAAATAACAGACTGCATGCAGGATGTGGTGAGCTCCATGTATTATGCACGCAATATCAACTTCGATAAATACAAGGTGAATGATAAAATACCTTTTGACATGTTCCTGGATGATGAAGTGTACCACTTGTACATTCGTTACCTGGGCAAGGAAACCATCCGTACAAAATATGGCAAGTTTAGAGCTATTAAGTTTAAACCTTTGCTGGTAAAAGGCACCATGTTTGAAGGTGGCGAAAAGATGACAGCCTGGGTAAGCGATGATCCCAACAGGTTACTGTTAAGAGTAGAAAGTCCTATTTCAGTTGGTAGTGTTAAGGTAGATATGATGGGATACAGCAATCTTCGTTATCCGCTTACTTCATTGATGAGTGTTCGCTAATAACGCTAAATGTTATAATTCCGAAAGCCGGAATGATTTGGCGGCCCTGATACCTTTTTCAGTCATCTGCAATGTGCAACATTCAATAAGGGGGTCATGTTCAAAATACAATACAAAATCATCCCGTAGTGCTTCTGCTAAAAAGTTTTGCTTCTCGTTCAAGGTAGTTAATGGGAACATATCGTAAGCCATTACATAAGGCAGGGGAATGTGCGCAACAGATGGCAAAAGATCTGCCATATAAATAATGGTTTTGCCTTTATACGATAGTTGCGGCAACATCATAGCATCTGTATGACCAAATGCCTGCCTCACTTTAATATTTTCAGGGAAATCCTTTTGATGCGTTTCAATAAATTTCAACTGCCCGCTTTCCTGTATGGGTAAAATATTCTCTTTTAAAAAAGAAGCCTTCTCCCTTGCATTAGGTTCTGTTGCCCATTTCCAGTGGCGCTCATTGCTCCAGTAGCTTGCATTTTTAAAGGCAGGCACCAGTTTATCTCCTTCTTTAATGATGCTTCCGCCGCAATGATCAAAATGCAGGTGGGTAAGAAACACATCGGTGATGTCATTGCGGTTAAAGCCATGTACAGCCAGCGATCTATCTAAAGTATCATCGCCATGCAGATAATAATGACTAAAGAATTTATCGCTCTGTTTATCCCCCATTCCGTTATCTATCAAAATAAGTCTATTGCCATCTTCTACCAACATGCACCGCAGGGCCCAACTGCACATATTATTATCATCTGCAGGGTTTAATTTATGCCAGATGCTTTTGGGCACCACGCCAAACATGGCACCGCCGTCTAACTTAAAATATCCTGTGTTGATCGTGTATAATTTCATAACGCTGCATTTTTCAGGTGTTTGGGTTGAATCCTGTAAGTGAGTATTAAAAATAGCAAACCCAGTACAAAAAATATAATTAGTGCCAGGATAGAGTTGCGCATACTATGAGTTACTCCTTCAATAAATCCGAAGCTGAATAGGCCAATAACGATGGCAAATTTTTCTGTAACATCATAAAAGCTGAAGAAGGAGGCGGTGTCTTTTGTTTCCGGCATCATTTTGCTATAGGTACTTCGGCTGAGGGATTGGATACCACCCATCACCAATCCCACAAATGCTGCTATAATGTAAAAGTGTAACTCGGTTTGCATGAAATAACCGGCTATACATACGCCAATCCAAAGCAGCACGGTAAAGATCAATACTTTTATATTGCCATATATTGCCGAAAGGCGACTCATAGCGTAAGCGCCGGCAATGGCTACCACTTGTATGATAACAGCAGTAATGATAAGCTTGCTGTTCTCCAGTTTTAATTCTTTAATGCCAAAATCAATTGCTACCAACATAACGGTTTGCACGCCCATGCTGTAAAAGAAGAAAGCAGAAAGAAATCGTTTCAGGCTGGGCATATTTTTAACCTGGTTCAGCACGATCTTTAATTCATGAAAGCCATTCACCAATGCATGCTTTCTTGCCTTCCGCTCAGGTTTTGGGCTGATAGGTAAGCGGTTAAAAGTAATTTGTGCAAATGCAACCCACCAAACGCCTACCAGCAGGAAGGTGATCTTAAGCGGTAGTTGACTGTCTGGCATGGCAATTACCAGCCCGAACCCTATCATCTGCATAATTACACTACCAATGTATCCAAAACTGAAACCTCGGGCGCTCACCCGGTCCTGGTCCTTTTCTGAAGCGATCTCCGGCAGGTAAGAATTATAAAATACCTGGCTGCCATAAAAACCAATACCTGCAAACATGAAACAGAGCAGGCCAAGTGCTACATGCTCATCATCAAAAAAATACAAAAGGCTGCAACTGATTGCACCCAGGTAGCAGAAAAAGCGCATGAAGTTTTTCTTATTGCCTTTATAATCAGCAATAGACGACAGCACAGGCGAGAGCAGGGCTATAATGAGGAACCCGAAAGCCAGCACATAATCCTTTAATTCAGTATTCACAAACTGGCGGCCAAGGAAGGTTATTCCATCCGGAAATTTTTCAATGCCGGTAACGTAGGCATAATATGCAGGGAAGAAGGTGGTGGTAATAACGAGGTTGTAAACAGAGTTGGCCCAATCGTACATGGCCCAACCGTTGATTATTTTTTTAGAAGCAGTTTGCATGGTTCAATAAAATAAGAATGGAATATACTATTTTATTTTGTACGGACGCCTTTTACGGAGCAAGGTGGCCGCTGTAGATCATGTACAACAATATGATGCCTATCACGATCCTGTACACACCCCAAACCCTGAAGCCATATTTTTTTAAGAAGCTGATAAAAAATTTAATGGCTATTAGTGCCACGATAAAAGCTACCAGGTTGCCTATGGCAAGTAATTTAATTTCCTCGCCGGAAAAGCCGCCGTTGGTTTTATAATGCTTTAATAATTTATAGCCTGTAGCCGCTAACATTGTAGGTACTGCCAGGAAAAAAGAAAATTCTGCAGCGGCACTCCTGGTAAGCTTCTGTTGCATACCACCAATGATGGATGCTGCACTACGGCTTACGCCGGGCACCATTGCCAGGCATTGCCAGATGCCGATGATAAATGATTTGCCAAAGGAAACGCCCTTCTCACTTTCGATGGTAGGCTGTTTAAAAAAGCTATCAATAAATAATAACACCACACCACCCGCAAGTAATGCAACAGCCACGGTGGTGGTACTTTCCAGCATCTCATCAATTTTATCGCCCAGCAATAATCCTAATATGATTGCCGGAATTACGCCTACTATTAATTTCAGGTAAAACTGCCAGTTCTTAAAATCGAAGAATTTTTTCCAATACAACACTACCACGGCAAGTATGGCTCCCAGTTGGATTGCGACCTGAAAAACCTTGGTGAAATCGTTGTCTGGTACCTGCAATAATTTAGAGGCAATGATCATGTGGCCGGTAGAAGAAATCGGGATGAACTCAGTTAATCCCTCTACTATAGCTATTATAACGGCTTGGATCGTATCCATTAAGTATGCAATTGAATGATTAGATATTTGTTGGTATTAAAAATGCGCTGTAAGGTACAGCGCAAGAAATTAATTTATTAGCAAAGCGGTTGTTTACTTAATCGCTTTAGGCTTCTTCATAATAGCTACTATTTCTATAATGAATCCTGCAATGATCAACATAGGGGCCACCGTAATCCTTATTGGACTATACACTTCATCAGCGTTAAAAACGTTGGGGTCTGAACTTTTGCCACCAGCCATTAAAAAAAATCCGATAGCCAATACTACCATGCCTGCCAGCATCCAGATATAATTTTCCTTGCCGAAAAGGCTGCTGCTCTGCGTTAATTGTTGTTTTGCGGCTGCCGGTTGTTGTTGTTTGCTCATCTCGTGTATATTAAAGGGTGCAATATAGTTTTTTTATCAAAATGCCGACTAATCAATAAAGGTCATCCAGCTTCATGCGCAGGTATTTTATAACCGAGCGATGGGTGCTTACAAGCGAAATGGTAACGCCCAGAACAATAATGATGAGGAAAAGTACCAGCAAGCCGTTGTTATCATGCAATAGTTTAAAGTCTGGTATCAGGCGCTCAATCAGCATTACGGTACCCCAAACTGCCGCAATGGCAACGGCCGCAGATATTAAACCGTTGATGACGGCCCGTTGGTTAATGGGCCGGGTAATAAAGCCTCGGGTGGCACCCACCATCTGCATTGTTTTAATAAGAAAACGGTTGCTGTACATGGCCAGCCTTATGGTATTATCGATGGAGAACACCACCAATATGGTTAGAAAAATAGCTGCCGCCAGAAATATGGCTGCACCCGTTTTTACGTAACTGCTCACCTTAGTTACAGTTTCGCTCGGGAAATCGAACTCCGATATGACACCGGGATAATTATTTTGCAGCAACAATGCCAGGTTGTTCAGGCTGTCGGGCTCCACATGGTCAGCTTTTATATAAAAGTCAATACTTTCCGGCAACGGATTGGCATCAATGATCTTCTTCCAGGTGCTGTCATTTTCTTCTGTATACCTAGCCAAAGCAATTTCTTTGGTTACATATTCCACCCTGTTGGCATAAGGTATGTCAGAAATAAATTGGGTAAGACTGTCAATCTGCTTTTTAGCGGCGGTGGGTGCCAGGAAGGCATGTACCTGGATGTTCTCTTTAAAGTAATCACCCGTTTTGCGCAGGTTCAGGAAAAACCATCCAACAATTCCAAATAAAAACAACACCAGCGCCACACCTATAATGGCATATGCGTACGTGGGTTTTCCTCTTTTGCCTGATGCTTTTCCAAATTGAGCCATAGTATACTTTAATATTTTGGGGTTAAACAATTGCGGGGCCTGCCGAAATATTTTTTTTATTTGCCAGCGAACCATGCAGCCGTCTTTTCAAATTGCGGCAAAAATAAAGGTTTTTAGCTGCTTTACTTTAAATTTGCCCTCCTGCATAAAACGAAAGCTCATCAAATATATTTTTAATGCTGCAGAGGGCATGCCTATTTATTTGTTAAAATAGGTGAGCTGTTGGGCAGGTAAAATTAAATTGTTTGATTTCGCAACACAAAAGCAGTAAGTCAAATAAGTAAAAGACATTATAACAGATGGAATACGATTTTAGAAGAATAGAAGCGGAATGGCAAGCATACTGGCAGGCAACCAATGCTTATAAAGTGAGCAACGATTCTGCCAAAGAAAAATGCTATGTGCTGGATATGTTCCCTTACCCAAGTGGTGCAGGGCTGCATGTTGGGCATCCGCTGGGCTATATTGCCAGCGATATTTACAGTAGGTATAAGCGGCTGAAGGGGTTCAATGTACTACACCCCATGGGTTTTGATAGTTTTGGTTTACCTGCCGAACAATATGCAATTGAAACCGGGCAACACCCGGCTGACACTACCGAAAAAAACATAACTACTTTTAAAGCCCAGCTTAATAAGATTGGCTTTTGTTACGACTGGGACAGGGAAGTACGCACCAGCGATCCTGGGTATTACAAATGGACGCAATGGATCTTCCTGCAATTGTTCGACAGTTATTTCTGCAATACCCAACACAAGGCCCGCCCCATTACTGAGTTGGTGAAGAAATACGAAGCGCAGGGTTCCAAACATTTTACTGCCGAAGCCTGGAATGCCTTTGATGAAAAAGAAAAGAGTGAGTGGCTGATGAAACGTCGGCTGGCCTTCAGTTCTTATGGCGAAGTTAACTGGTGCGAAGCACTGGGTACTGTTCTGGCCAACGATGAAGTGGTGAACGGCGTGAGCGAAAGGGGCGGTCACCCGGTGGTAAAAAAGAAAATGCGCCAGTGGTACCTGCGCATCACAGCCTATGCCGACCGTTTGTTGCAGGGGCTGGAAACAGTAAATTTCAGCGACAGCATGAAAGAAATGCAGCGCAACTGGATTGGCAGGAGCGAAGGTGCGGAAATGGATTTTGAAATAAAAGAAGCTGCAGCTTCTTTGAAAGTATACACCACCCGGCCCGATACTATTTTTGGCGTTGACTTTATGGTATTGGCGCCGGAACATGAACTGGTAAAAAAAATTACCAGCCCGGCACAGCAGGCCGTAGTGGACGAATACATGACTTATGTAAAAAGCCGCAGCGACCGGGAGCGGCAGGCGGAAGTAAAACAGATTACCGGTTGTTTTACCGGGGCATATGCTATCAATCCATTTGACGGGAAGGAAATTCCTATCTGGATAGCAGAGTACGTACTTGCAGGTTATGGTACCGGCGCTATTATGGCGGTGCCTTGCGGCGATCAGCGTGATTTCCTGTTTGCAAAACATTTTAATATTCCTATTACCAATATTATTGGCAGCCAGTATAATGGCGAAGAAGCAAACCCCACCAAAGAAGCGGTGTTGGAAAATTCTGGTTTCTTAAATGGTCTGCTGATGAAAGATGCCATTGGGGTGGCACTTGAGAAAATAGAATCCATGGGTCTCGGTCGCCGTAAGGTGAACTACCGCATGCGGGATGCAGGTTTCAGCAGGCAGCGCTATTGGGGAGAACCTTTTCCTATTGTTTGGAAAAACGGCGTTGCGGTACCACTAAACGAAAATGAATTACCGCTGGAATTACCTCATGTAGATAAATATGGTCCGGGGCCGGAGGGTGAAGGGCCGTTGGCGAATATTTCCTCTTGGGTTAGTGTTGACCTCACCCCTAACCCCTCTCCAAAGGAGAGGGGGGCAGAACCCTCTGATGACTACGGCTACGTGAACAGTACAGCAGCAGAATGGAAGAATACATTGCCTTTTGCAAAAGAGAATCGCAAAGAACCTACAGTAGAAGAAGATATCATGTGGCAACAATTGAGGTCAAGGCAGATTAGTGATTGTAAATTTAGAAGGCAGCATCCTATTGCCGGATATATACCAGATTTTGTTTGCCTGGAAAAGCGACTCATAATTGAAATTGACGGTGGTTACCATAATGAAAAGGAGCAACAAGAATTCGACAAGGCAAGAGAAAATTGGCTGCAGGAAGCCGGTTTCGAAATGATTCGTTTTACCAATGAGGCAGTACAAAGAGATTTGCCAGCAGTACTAAATAAGCTGAAGGAAAAGCTTGCAGCAATTAAAACGAACGAAACTTACACGGAGAGTGGCTCCCCTCTCCCATGGAGAGGGGCTGGGGGTGAGGTCAAAAGGGAAACCTC
>JBBSKH010000058.1:0-24038 GCA_038256495.1 Chitinophagales bacterium | reverse complement strand
AAGGCTAAAAAATTCAGCAGCTTTGTAGGATACGTGTTGGGTATAATTCTTATCACGGTAGTATTCAGCGATAAACTGGGCGGTCTTACCGTGGCCCTCGGTGTAGCCGGTGCCGGTATTGCGTTCGCATTGCAGGAAGTAATTGCATCTTTTGCTGGCTGGCTGGCAATCATGTTTGGGAGTTTTTATAAAACAGGCGACAGGGTAGAACTGGGCGGTATAAAGGGCGATGTGATGGACATCGGCGTGTTGCGTACTACGGTGATGGAAACAGGCCAATGGGTGGATGGCGATTTGTATAACGGGCGGATCGTTCTCATTGCTAACAGCTTTATTTTTAAGGCACCGGTTTTCAATTATTCGGGCGAGTTTCCTTTTTTATGGGATGAAATAAAAATTCCTGTACAATACGGCAGCAACTATGATATGGCCGAAACCATTCTGTTGGAAGTAGGCAAAGAAGTTGCCGGAGATCTTACCACCCAATCCCGGGAAAAATGGCATGCAATGCAACGCAAATTTTTGCTGGAAGAATCGCAGACAGAACCGATGGTATCGTTGGTGGCAAACGATAACTGGGTAGAGTTTACCCTGCGTTATGTAGTGGGTTATAAAAGGCGAAGATTCACAAAAACGGCGTTGTTTAAAAAGATACTTCAAAGAGTAGATGCGTCTGCCGGGGCGGTACGTTTTGCTTCCGCCACTTTCGAGATCGTGGGTGTGCCGCCTGTTAATGTTAATCTTAATAAAGAAGAAAATAATCCAACGCCGGATGGAACAAAAATTTAAAGCCAGCTTAAAAAAGTTTGGCAGCATGGGAGAAAAAACCGGCTGGACTTATATTGATATTCCCCTAAAAGTATCTGAGGCGCTTAAGCGTGGCGTTAAAAAATCTTTTAGGGTGAAAGGCACACTCGATGATTTTACTATAGAGAAAACAGCATTAATTCCAATGGGCGACGGGCATTTCATTTTGCCTGTAAATGGAGCTATGAGAAAGGGCATTAAAAAGATTGCCGGTGCCGAAGTAAGGATTGCCATTGAAGCCGATGATGCGGAATTGAAATTATACCCAGGTTTGCTGGAATGCCTTAAAGATGAACCTGCGGCCTGGAAACACTTCAACAGTTTGCCGGTATCGCATCAGCACTATTATAGTAAATGGATAGAAAGTGCAAAAGCTGATGCCACCAGGGTAAAACGAATTGCCATTGTTGTGAGTGGCCTTGCCCGAAAAATGGATTTCGGAGAAATGCTCCGGGAAGAAAGAGCGAACAAGCTTATTCGTTAGCCTCCACTATATATTCCAATACCGGCTTACCATCAAACAAAACTTTTACCGGGTAAGTATCTTCTGTTTTAAACTGGTATTCAAAAGCCAGTTCCTTTCCATTGTTAGTAAAATTCATGGGCTCCGGTGTTTGCTGGCGCCTGCCTTCGCCTATCAGCAAAGTAATTTTCGCCGGCGGCGATGCTGCGTTTACAGGGATAACGAACCTAACCTTATCTTTTGTTTTTGTTTTTATAAATCCGTTGGATGGTGTTGGCTTCGTTACGTTGTAAGTATAAGCCGTATTGTAAATTACAGGGATATTATAAAAATCTTTCACGCCTTTGGGGCCGCCGCCTAATTGCCATGCATCATTGTCAGGGTAATGGTCAAGGTTGAACAAGGTTTTATCCGGGAAGAAATAATTGCCTGTAAAATCTTTGGTAAAGGCGCTGAATTTTTTATCTGTGGTACCACTTGCCCTGGCCACATCAACAAAAAACCATTTCTCGGGGCTCTGCCCCAATTGCACCACGTTCCATGCATGGTTAAATTCATCAGGAGGGTTGTTTATATCTTCAGCATTGTTCCTTGCAAAACCATTTACCACCAGGCAACGGATATTTACCAGGCTGCTCATTTCCTGGAAGAGTTTGGCAAAACCAAGGCTGGTGCCTTTCCGGAATTTCACCACATCTTCGGGTAAACTTTTCCGTTGGTCGTTCATTTTTAGGGCCTTTGTATCCAGCTCAATATTATTAGCTATCCAGTAAAATATAGCCCGGGCCTGTTGTTCTTTGGTAGGCAATTGCCGGGTTATCATTACCGTTATGTTGGCCAGGTTCTGGCTGTCGAGCGAGCCAAGTTGCTGAACGGAAGCATCAACGGCTGCGAACTGGTTGCCTGCCTGTGCATTAACTGAATTATTAAAAAGGCCGGAGAGGATAAGTAAGCAAGAACAAAATTTCTTCATCGTATAAAAATAAGAAAGCATTTCGTTAAGGAATTGAAAATTAAAGTGCAGGCAAAAAAAAGTCCCCGGCAAAACTGCCGGGGAACTTCGATATATCAATTAAGGATTATCTTAAAAATAACAACTCCCTGTATTTTGGTAGAGGCCAGAGGTTATCATCTACCATTAATTCTAATTTATCTACATGGTACCTTATCTTATCAAAATAAGGTGCTTTTACCTTATCGCAATATTCAATGGCCTTGCTGCGGATGTCTTCAATTTCGTTGGCAACCTTTCTTGCTTCAATCATTTTTTCAACTTCATCGCTGATGATATTGATATGGTCACTCAATTTCTCCAGTATCTGCAATTGGTTGGCAAAGGATTTTTCCGACAAGCCTGCATCTTTCAACCCGTTAATATTTAGTACGAGGCTGTTTTGGTATTTGATGGCAGCAGGTAAGATCAACGTGCTGGCCAGGTCGCCCATAATCCTCGCTTCAATCTGCATCTTCTTAATATATGCTTCCAGCATAATTTCGTGCCTTGCTTCCAGTTCTTTGTGCTGGTGAATGCCATTGCTTTCAAATAATTTTTTTGCTTTGTCAGATACATAAGCATCCAAAGCAAGCGGCGTAGTTTTTATATTGCCAAGGCCTCTTTTAGCGGCTTCTTTTTCCCATGCTTCGCTATAACCATCGCCTTCAAATAATACATCCTTGCTCTCAACAATGTACTTCTGTATCACGTGCATCAACGCCACTTCTTTCTTATCGCCTTTCTCTATCAGCTCGTCCACTTCTGCTTTAAACTCCTGCAGGGTTTGCGCCATGATGGTGTTAAGCGTAGTCATAGGAGTTGCACAGTTGGCAGCGGAGCCTACTGCACGGAACTCAAATTTATTTCCGGTAAATGCAAATGGTGATGTACGGTTCCTGTCAGTATTATCCAGCATCAGTTCAGGAATGCTTTTATGAATATCCAGTTTCAGGATGGCTTCATCCTGCTCATCAAAATCATCGCTCACCCTTTTTTCTACCTGGTTCAATACATCGGTAAGGTACTTGCCAATGAATATGGAAATAATGGCCGGCGGCGCTTCGTTGGCACCCAGCCTGTGATCGTTACCTGCACTTGCAATAGTAGCCCGCAGCAGGTCTGCGTATTCATGAACAGCTTTAATGGTGTTTACAAAAAAGGTCAGGAACATCAGGTTAGTCTTCGGTGTTTTACCGGGAGCCAGCAGGTTAACGCCGGTATCGGTACTCATGCTCCAGTTATTGTGCTTGCCGCTTCCGTTGATGCCTGCAAAAGGTTTTTCGTGTAGCAATACTACCAGGTTGTGACGCTTGGCAACCCGGGTCATCACATCCATCAGCAAAGTGTTGTGGTCAACCGCAAGGTTGGCTTCTTCAAAAATTGGCGCACACTCAAACTGGGCAGGTGCCACTTCGTTGTGCCTGGTGCGGATGGGAATGCCGAGGCGATAAGATTCCTGCTCAAAGTCACGCATAAACGCATATACTCTTTCGGGAATAGCACCAAAATAATGGTCATCCAACTGTTGACCTTTAGCTGGTGCGTGGCCAAAAACGGTTCTGCCCGAAAGTGTGAGGTCCGGTCTTGCATTGGCAAGGCCTGCATCTATTACAAAATATTCCTGCTCCCAGCCAAGGGTGGCAGTAACTTTCGATACATTTTTATCAAAATACTGGCAAACTTCTACCGCTGCTTTGTCGAGTGCCACCAACGCTTTTATCAGCGGGGTTTTAGTGTCGAGTGCCTCGCCGGTGTATGAAACAAATATGGTAGGAATGCAAAGGGTTCTGCCTCCCGCAATTTCCATAATAAAAGCGGGGGAGGAAGGATCCCAGGCGGTATAACCGCGGGCTTCAAAAGTGGCTCGTAATCCACCACTTGGGAAGGAAGATGCATCCGGCTCCTGCTGTATCAGCGCAGCGCCTTCAAATTCTTCAATAGCGGTACCGTCTCCTTTCAGCGTAAAAAAAGAATCATGCTTTTCTGCAGATAAACCGGTTAGAGGCTGAAACCAATGAGTGAAGTGCGTAACGCCTTTACTTTCAGCCCATGCACGCAGGCCATTGGCAATATGATTGCCCATACTGCGATCTATCTTTTTACCAGCGTGAATAGAGCCCTTTAAGCTTTTAAAGGCTTCATCACTCAGGTATTTTCTGGCAGTTTCCAGGGTAAAAACATTCTCATTAAAAACACCCGTAATGCGTGCGGCGGTATTTACAGTAATACCGAACGGGGATTTTGAAATGTTATTAATTGCATCAAAACGAAGAGAATTCATATATTTTTTTGATTTATTGCACAAAAGAAAGGCATAAAATTCAAAAAATATAATTTTATTTTCAACAAATAATTAAAAAATGGGACTAGGGCGTGATTAAATTCAGATATTTTATATTTTAATAGGTTTGCTGAATCTTTGGATTAATGCACCCAGCAAAGGTGTGATGAGCAGGGGCAGGTATATGCTGCGATATCTTACGATGGCACCCATGGTGGGCACTATATAACCGATAAGGATAATTATAGAGATGGCATACATTAGGCCGAATAACATGACCGGGTCAATTTTATTTGTTGCTTTCCGGGCGGTAAACAAAAAGATGAGTACTAAAATAAGGTAGCCGCTCCATTCAATGGCGAGGGCCTTAATGAATACAGGCTGCTGTTTCCATAAATATGGCCGTAGCAATGCATGGTCGGCCGCCTGCGGCAGGTGGCGTATAAGGCTGATGCCGGTAGGTTGTAAAGTGTCTGTCTGTAATTGGGTGTTAGCAACTGGCAATAACAGGAAGTCTCGTTGCTTTTCATAAATAATGCGGGCAGGGTTGATGGAGCTGAATGCAAGGGATAGCAACCAAACGGCAACAACAAAAAAACCATAAACACTAAAATAAGTAACCCATACCCGGCTATCTGTTTTTTTACAGATCACCCAGGCTGCAATGCCTGGTATAAGCAATAGTGCTACATAATTACGAATGAGTAAAATGCCGCAGAAGCATGTAAAAAGTATAAAGACCTTTTTTGCTGTAAAGCCTGATTGCAAGCCGCTGTGCACGAGGTAAATCAGAATACCAAGTAATGCAAATACAATATTGTCTTTGTTGATGCCCGAGGTAAAGTACAAAGTAGATGGCAGGAGGAAGCATCCCAGGATAAGCGCTATTTTATGCCGGGTATAAACAGATGCGAACAACCGGTAAAAAGCCACATGCCCAAAAAAAGCAAAGCAATTAAAGATTATGCTGTTGATGTAATAATTGCCCCGGCTGAATATATTAAAGAAAGCAAGGAATTTCAGAATGATGTTAGTCTCCAGGTCGTTCCAATAAGAATTTACCGATCCAAAAAAATTGCCAAAGCCAGCATATCGTGGTTGTAAAAAATCGAGGAAGAACTCTTTAGGGTGTAACCACATAATCTGGTATTCTACCCAACCGCCGTTATTATTAGCAAAATAGTCCGTTGTATCGTGTTGATACGTGTCGCTATACCAGCCAAGGAAAAGGCCTGCTGCTATTTTTATCATAAACAGCAGTAGCAATGTTGTTGCAGCCAGCCCCGATCTTTTCATAAAACCCCAGCGGCTGATGAGCAGGCAGGCCAGTAAAAAATAAAACAGGAACAACAGGTAAAACAGCATATGATTATTTGGATGTGGGAAGTTAGTTAAAATAATTACTTCCGTACCCCTATAAAAAAATCGGGGTGTTGTACCTTTGCGCTTTCTAAACATCAGCCATTTATTTTTTTATGGAAATAACAGCCAGCACCGCCGCACAATTAAGGATTACAGCAGAAGAGTTTGAAATGATAAAAGAGAAACTCGGCAGAACACCCAATTTTACTGAGTTGTGTGCATTTAGCGGAATGTGGAGTGAGCATTGCAGTTATAAAAATTCCATTAAATGGTTAAAGACCCTGCCCAGGGACGGAAAGAAAATGCTGGTGAAAGCCGGCGAAGAAAATGCGGGCCTGATGGATATTGGTGATGGCTATGGTGTGGTGTTTAAAATTGAATCGCATAACCACCCATCGGCCATTGAACCTTTCCAGGGAGCCGCAACTGGGGTGGGCGGAATCAACAGGGATATTTTTACTATGGGCGCACGCCCTATTGCATCTTTGAATTCATTACGCTTTGGTAAATTAAGTGAAGCGCAAACGCAGCATTTGTTATCCGGTGTGGTGCATGGCATTGGGCATTATGGCAATTGCTTTGGCGTACCCACCGTTGGTGGCGAAATATATTTTGAAGAGTGCTATCATACCAACCCGTTAGTGAATGCCATGAGTGTGGGTATATTGAAAAATGGGGAAACCGTTTCTGCTACCGCAGAGGGCATTGGCAACCCGGTATTTTTTGTAGGAAGTGCCACGGGTAAAGATGGAATTGGTGGCGCCAGTTTTGCCAGCGCAGAAATTACGGCGGATAGTGCAGAAGACCTGCCGGCAGTACAGGTGGGCGATCCCTTCCAGGAAAAGAAATTGCTGGAAGCTTGCCTGGAAGTGATTCAAACCGGCGCCGTTGTGGGTATGCAGGACATGGGTGCAGCAGGTATCATTTGCTCTACTGCAGAGATGAGTGCAAAAGGAAAAAGCGGTATGATTATTCACCTTGATAAAGTACCTACCAGGCAAAACGATATGAAGGCATGGGAGCTGTTGCTGAGCGAAAGTCAGGAGCGCATGCTGATGGTGGTAGAAAAAGGAAAAGAACAAGCCGTGTTGGATGTGTTTGAAAAATGGGACCTGCCTTGCAGCCATATAGGCGAAGTAACCGGCGATGGCATGCTTAATTTTTATATGAATGGCGAACTGGAAGCCGTATTACCGGCGGAAGAACTCGTGTTGGGTGGTGGTGCTCCGGTGTATGAAAGAGAAATAAAGCGACCAGCTTACCTTGATAAAGTTGCAGCCTTTGATGCGGCTTCGGTTAAAGAACCGGAAGACCTGAAAGCTATTGCTGAAAAACTGGTCAGCTTTCCTAATATCGCCAGCAAGAAATGGGTGTATGAGCAGTACGACAGCATGGTTGGTACTGGCAACGCATCTTCCAATGCGCCCAGCGATGCAGCCATTGTAATTGCCAAGCCTACCAATAAAGCGCTGGCATTAACCACAGATTGTAACAGCCGTTATGTATTTGCCGATCCTTACAAAGGTGCGATGATAGCGGTGGCAGAAGCTGCCCGTAATATTGTATGCAGCGGTGGAGAGCCGTTGGGCGTAACCAACTGCCTCAACTTTGGTAACCCATATGACCCGGAAGTGTATTATCAATTTACCAGCGCCATCAAAGGCATGGGAGAAGCCTGCTTAAGATTCGATACACCCGTTACCGGTGGTAATGTTAGTTTTTATAACCAGTCGCCAGATGGCCCCGTGTATCCTACACCCACCATTGGTATGGTAGGGCTGCTGGATAGTGTGAACGATAAGATGACCCTCGATTTCAAAAATGAAGGGGATGCTATTTACCTGTTGGGCACCAGCCGCAACGATATTAATTCTTCTGAATACCTGCATAAAATTATAGGCGAAGAGTTCAGCCCTTGTCCGCATTTTGACCTGGAAGAAGAGTTTGCATTGCAACAAGTCATCAAGCAATTAATTAAAAAAGGACTGATCGTTTCAGCACATGATGTAAGCGAAGGAGGATTGATCATCACCCTGCTGGAAAGTGCTTTTTACAGGGAGCTTGGTTTTGAAGTAACCGGCGCAGCGGATATTCGCAAAGATGCATTCTGGTTTGGCGAAAGCCAGAGCCGGGTTGTGGTATCGGTTCCTGCGGCAACACAAGCAGCGCTGGAAACCATGTTGGGGCAATTAAATGCTGTCTATACTGTACTGGGTAACGTAACTGCCGGTAAGCTGGTTGTTAACGGGCAACATTGGGGCAACTGCAAAGACTGGAAACTTCAATACGATAATGCCATTGGTAATATTTTAAAGAAGCGGGAAAACGAAGAGGCGTTGAGTACCATCTAAAACCTTGCGTGCATAATGTGGAGCAATTCATAGCTAAAAGTTAAACCCATCAAAAAAATGAACCAACCTCAACTATTGTTTCATTTTTTTTTAGATAAAAAGTAGATGAATTTTTCTCTACCAAAAAAATCGTGCTATCTTTACACGACCTCTAGGATGATTTGATTGTATTCCTCCGGTCAAATGTAATTTTCTTATTAATTATTGATTTTACAGATTTATTGTAACAACTCGGGTAAAAACTGGTTTTTGGAAACGGGTTTATTTTTCTTCTACAACTGGTTTTTGCAATATTTATATATAACCTGATAACTATAACAAGATGGCTAAGTTTATTTTTGTAACCGGCGGCGTTACATCCTCA
Source organism: Chitinophagales bacterium (assembly GCA_038256495.1). Lineage (GTDB taxonomy): Bacteria > Bacteroidota > Bacteroidia > Chitinophagales > Chitinophagaceae > Ferruginibacter. Next base: position 15,416 of record JBBSKH010000058.1, on the reverse strand, counting down.
TTAGGAAAAGGAATTATTGCAGCATCGCTTGCAAAATTGCTGCAGAGCCGTGGTTTGACAGTAACCATCCAGAAATTTGATCCCTATATTAACGTAGACCCGGGAACGCTGAATCCCTACGAGCATGGCGAATGCTATGTAACAGACGACGGCGCAGAAACCGATTTGGACCTTGGCCACTACGAACGTTTTTTGAATACGCCCACATCCCAGGCAAATAATGTTACTACCGGCCGCATTTATCAAACCGTTATTAATAAAGAGCGTGACGGCGAATACCTGGGTAAAACAGTGCAGGTTGTACCCCATATAACGGATGAGATAAAACGCAGAATGTTGTTGCTGGGCGATGAAGGCTATGATATTGTGATAACTGAACTCGGTGGAACTGTAGGTGATATTGAAAGCCTTCCTTTTGTAGAGGCCGTACGGCAGTTGCAATGGGAAATGGCAGAAGAAGATTGCCTGGTTTTGCATTTAACGCTGATACCTTACCTGAAGGCTGCCAAAGAATTAAAAACCAAGCCAACGCAACACAGTGTACGCATGCTGAGCCAGGAAGGTGTAAGGCCGGATGTGATCGTGTGCAGAACCGAACATCCCCTGAGTGAAGAGTTGAAACGTAAGATTGCGCTTTTCTGTAATGTAAAACCCAACGCTGTTATTGAAGCAATGGATGCCAGCACTATTTATGAAGTACCTTTAAAAATGCTGCAGGAAGGGCTTGATGTGATAGTATTAAAGAAATTACAGATCAACGGCTACTCCGCACCCGACCTGGGTAAATGGCGTGGTTTCCTTGATAAACTTAATTACCCCAAGAGCCGGGTTAAGATTGGGCTTATTGGAAAATACATCGAACTACAGGATGCCTATAAATCTATACTGGAAGCCTTTATACATGCGGGCGCTATGAACCAGTGTAAAGTGCAGATCGTTAACCTGCACAGCGAATTTATTTCTGAAGAGAATGTCTCCGATAAACTGAAAGAACTGGATGGTTTGCTGGTAGCACCCGGTTTTGGTGCCCGTGGGGTGGAAGGAAAGATACAGGCAGTGAAGTATGCCCGTGAAAATAAAATGCCTTTCTTCGGCATTTGCCTGGGCATGCAGATGGCAGTAATTGAATATGCCCGTAACGTTATGGGCCTTACAGATGCCCATTCCACCGAAATGAATCCTGCTACTGCCACACCCGTAATTGCATTAATGGAAGAGCAGAAAAAGATCAAGAAAAAAGGTGGTACCATGCGCCTGGGCGCTTATCCTTGTAAAATAACTAAAGGTACCCTTGCCAGCAAAATATACGACAACACCCTCATCAGCGAACGCCACCGCCACCGTTGGGAGTTTAACAACAGCTACCTGGAAGCCTTTGAAAAAGCGGGTATGATACCTAGTGGTAAAAACCCGGAAACGGGACTGGTAGAAATCGTGGAGTTGAACAATCACCCGTTTTTTGTAGGCGTGCAATACCATCCCGAATTAAAGAGCACGGTAGAAAATCCGCATCCGTTGTTTGTAAATTTTGTACAAGCCGCCAAATGGTATGCCGATACAAAGGCTGGTGCTTTGAGCCAGGCAGAAAAAGAAACGGCACAGATGAATGGCTAATCGGGAAAGCGTTAATTTTGCTGCATGCAGAAATTAAGTATGGATGAACTGAACCGGAAATCGGTGGAAGAGTTCAAGCGTTCGGAAAAAACACCTGTGGTTGCAGTGCTGGAAAATATCAGGAGCGCTTATAATGTGGGCAGTGTTTTTCGCACTTCAGATGCATTCCTGCTGCAAGGCATTTACCTAACCGGTTACACCTGCACACCTCCTCATAAAGAAATTAAAAAAACAGCGCTAGGTGCCGAGGATACCGTAGACTGGCAACATTTTGCCAATGCTGCAGAAGCTATCGCCGATTTAAAAAGCAAGGGCTTTAATGTGTACGCCGTAGAACAGGCTGCAGGCAGTTGGTCGCTTGAAAAAATTAGTTTTGCTGCCGATGAAAAAATTGCCGTTGTTTTTGGTAATGAAGTAAGCGGCGTAGAACAGTCAACCATTCAATTGTGCGATGGTTGCATAGAAATTCCCCAGATTGGTATGAAACATTCCCTGAACATTGCCACCGCAGCAGGCGTAGTGTTGTGGGAAATTGTAAGAACAAGGATAAGGCAGGTGATGCCTGCAGGTCAATAGCTCAATAACCGGTCATAAAGTCAATAGTCAATTCAATGTCTCCAATCAAAAAATATCTTTCGCTTATAAAATTTTCTCATACAATCTTTGCCATGCCCTTTGCCATGATAGGTTTTTTCCTGGCATGGTACAGCCTGCCGCAACCCGTTGATGGTAGTCAAATAATTGCACGCCCGGATGGCCAGGATCTTTGGACCAAACTGGTGCTGGTAGTAATGTGTATGGTCTTTGCACGATCGGCAGCCATGGCCTTTAACCGTTACCTGGACAGGGCCATTGATGCACGCAACCCACGGACCGCCGTTAGGGAAATACCCGCCGGTATCATTACAGAAAAAAGTGCGTTGATCTTTACCATACTTAGCAGTTTGTTGTTCATCCTCACCAGCTTTTTCATTAACAGGCTTTGCTTTTTTTTATCGCCTGTAGCCCTGTTCGTCATATTATTTTACAGCTACACCAAAAGGTTTACTGCGTTGTGTCACCTTGTGCTGGGGCTTGGTTTAAGCCTTGCACCCATTGGTGCTTACCTGGCCGTAACCGGCCGGTTCGACTGGCTGCCGCTGTTCTTTTCTTTTACGGTATTATTTTGGGTAAGCGGTTTCGATATTATTTATGCTTTGCAGGATGAAGAATTCGACCGCAGCAATCAGTTGCATTCCATACCATCTGTGCTGGGCAAAAAGAATGCGTTGCTTGTATCCAGACTGTTGCATTTTTGCGCAGCGGTAAGCATCATATTTGCAGGTATAATTGGTGGTTTTGGAAACTGGTATTGGGTAGGCATTACTGTATTTGTAGGTATGCTCATCTACCAGCAATCGATCGTAAAACCAAATGACCTGCGTAAAGTTAACCTGGCATTTATGACGGCAAACGGTATTGCGTCGGTAGTGTTTTCAATTTTCGTTATACTCGATTTATTTATCCTGAAGAAATAATTCATCCGCCGGTTAACGCCGGCCAACAAAACTTTCATGGCAAGAATACTGGCAATAGATTATGGTGGAAAGCGAACAGGTATAGCCGTTACTGATCCTATGCAGATCATTGCAACAGGCCTTACCACTATTCCATCCCAAGAGCTTATCACATTTCTTAAAAAATATTTTCTGCAGGAATCCGTTGAACTCATCATCATCGGCTTGCCGGTTAACTGGGATGAATCTGATACGCATGGCACAGCGCCGGCACGGGCTGCCATTAAGAGACTGGAAAAAGAATTTCCGCAGATGCCCATTAAAACCGTGGATGAACGCTACACCAGCAAGATGGCCAAAGATGCCATGCTGCAAATGGGCATGAAGAAAAAAGACCGCAGGGATAAAAAGCTGGTAGATGAGATTGCTGCTACCATTATGCTGCAAGAGTACATGCAACAATTGTAGCTTTATTTGGTTAATTTTGCAGATTGAATTCCACAATATTTAAAACGATTAAAGTAAGAGCAGGGTTAAAGCAACCCTCGTATTTATTATGATATTACCGATAGTAGCATACGGATCGCCGGTGCTGAGAAAGCAGGGCGAAGATATTAATCCCGATTATCCTGGCCTGGAAAAACTGGTGGCAGATATGTGGGAGACCATGTATAACAGCAATGGAGTAGGACTGGCAGCGCCGCAGATCAATAGGGATATCCGCTTGTTTGTAATGGACAGCGAGCAGGTATTTCTTGACCAGGAAGAAGATGAGAAAGGAGAGTTTCCGGATGAACCGGGTTATAAGGGTGTCTTCATTAATGCTTATATAAAAGAACTGGGAGGTAACGACTGGAGCTACAACGAGGGCTGCCTTAGTATTCCTAAAGTTCGGGAAGATATTCTTCGTAAGGAAACGGTAACGTTAGCATTTCAGGATGAAAATTTTGTAGAACACAGCCGTACTTTTATAGGCCTCACAGCCAGAATCATCCTGCACGAATACGATCATATTGAAGGTAAATTGTTCATCGACTACCTGAAACCTTTAAAGCGTACGCTCATCAAGCGTAAGCTGGATGATATATCGAAAGGTAAAGTAAGGGTAGATTACCGCATGGTATTTCCCAAGTAGGCGTCAATTACCATTTCCATTAACATTTTTGCAATTAATTTGCAGGTATGAAATACTTTTTCATATCTGTTTTTTTTGTGTGCATGTGCGGCCGGGCCTTTGCGCAGCAGCCCTCAGATACCCTTGTTTTTCCCAAGGCAGACACGGCTGCCGCCAGCCGGCTCGATACCGTGTTTACCGGCAAGAAGGTGATCACCCTTAGCAGTGTGGTCATCGATAAAAACCTGGATGTACCCGGCTTTATTAAAAAGATACAGAACGACAGTAGTTATTACAAGGCCTTTCGCAACCTGCATATACTTGGTTATTCTGCCATTAACGATATACGGATGCTGGATAAAAAAGGCCGGCTGAATGCATCGCTGCACAGCCGTACCAAACAGGTACGCAGCAAAGGTTGCCGTAGTATGCAGGTGCTGAAGGAAGCAGCCACCGGTGACTTTTATACGAAAGACAGCGGCTATAATTATTACACGGCACAGATGTATGCATCCCTGTTCTTTACAAGGGGTGTGGTGTGTGGTGAAGATAATATTGTTGCAGGAGCGGAGTTTAGCACGGAGGGAAAATCGGGCCTGGAAAAAAGGAAGGAGCAATTGAAGATGTTGTTCTTCAACCCCGGCAAGCGCATCAGCGGTTTACCTTTTATGAGTAATAAAACGGCTATTTACGAAGATGATATGGCCGATAAATACGACATGATCATCGATATGGATATTTATAATAACGAGCCCTGCTATGTTTTTAAGCAAATAGTTAAGCCCGGTAGAAAAGACGGGGTGATCGTTGACGAGATGATTACCTGGTTTAATGAACAAACATTTGAAGTGATGGCCCGCAAATATTCCCTCAGCTACGATGCGGCGGTGTACGACTTTAAAGTGGAAATGGAAGTACAGATGCGTCGCTTCAACAATTTAACCGTGCCGGCCCTCATACGCTATAATGGCAACTGGAAAGTGGCGACCAAGAAGCGGGAACGAGGTGTTTTTACCGCCACCCTCTTCGATTTTGCACAATAACTATATCACGTGCCAATGTTTGGCAAGAAAATGGTTATTTTCAGGATATATTATAACCTGATAAATAAAAATTATGTTGATAGCACAACAAGTTGGAGACTTGTTCCTGTTGGCGTTGCCAATAGCCTGCATATCATGGACGGTAACCCACGAAGAGGTTTTTAGGGAACCCCGTGAGTTTTGTATTGAGCGATCAAAAATCTGCAGAAATCTTCTTGAGCGAAAATTCTTTTACCTGTTTACATGTGAATATTGTTTCAGTCATTATGTAACCATCTTTTTCCTGGCAATTACGGGATACCATCTTTTATTCATAGACTGGAGGGGCTACCTTATTGGCGGCTTTGCCCTGGTGTGGATCGCTAATATATATATGAGTATATTCGGACTGGTGAGGGTAGGGCTAAAAAAGGAAAAGGCCGAAGCGGAAATTAAAGAAGTTGAACTGGAAGAGGGGAACGGGCATAAAGAACAAAAGGCCGACGGCAAACATTAGGGAATTTTCCGCAGCAAACCATTCTATCTTTAGGCCGTGCTAATAACCGTTGCCAAATACACGATCATTGCCTTCGGCCTGTTTTTTATAGTTGCCGGTTGCCTCATGCTGGTTAAACCCGTAAAAGCCCGTGCTCTGGTACAAAAAGCTGGCAGTACCCCATTTATTAATTATGCAGAGCTCATTTTACGTATGATTCCGGCGGCAGCTTTTATAATATATGCTGATTACAGTCGTTATCCCGGTATTTTTACTGTTGCCGGCTGGTTCATGATCGTCACTTCCGTAATATTACTTATGATACCGGTTGCTACACACCACGGTTTATCCTCCCGGTTCGCCCGATTCCTTCAACCTCGGTATTTCCAGTTGATCTCGCCTTTTTCTATAGGGTTGGGCATCGCTCTTATCTATGCAGTGAGCTAAAGAGTATCTATTTTAGTTTTCATAATGCCCAATTTCGAAAAAGAATTTTACGTATAAAAAGGGGGATTTTACGTGTGTTTTAAAAAAAATAGAAAAAATACGAGGTAGTCGCACAATAAAAAATTGTCAATGGGCGTTTTTACTTCGGAATACCGTAAAATTACCAAACAGCAATGTTGCGGTTTTCACTCAAAACTAAAAAGCTTAAAAAAAATAAAATGAAACAGTACATTACCTCAACCGCCGCTACAAAATTTACCGCCATTATTATCATCAGCCTGTTCAGCGTTTTAACTGTAAGTGCAAACACTCCCGAAATTTTCCCTGTCAACGGTATATACCAAACAGTATCAGTAAAAACAACTGAGAAATCAGTAATACTTAGCTGGACTAGTGCTGCAGATCTTAACAACAGTCATTTTGAAGTGGAGCGTTCTGCTGACAAGCTGAACTTTAAAACCGTAGCAGTAGTATTGGATGGTTTTGAAAATGAAGCTGGTGCAAAAAGCTACCTGTTTAAAGAAGGCATTAGTGTACTTAAAGATGTACAAACTGCTTACTATCGTTTAAAGTTTATCAGCAACGATGGTACAGCTACTTATAGCGACCTTATTACTGCTCAGCAATAATATTTACTAACAGATTAAACATACTCTTTCTAAAACAGGGATCAAACCCTAAACCTAAGTCGGGCCTGGCAGCCTGACTTTTTTGTTTTTTAAGATGAGGCTGTATCATAAGTAAGATACAGCCTTTTTTAATTCGGATACCTGATGGAGTACAGTCTGCGTTTAAGCAAATCTCAGGATGTTCTTTTAATTATGAGACTTCCTCGTTTACTAATGCGTTTGCCCGTACCCGTTCATTGTTCCTACCGCTGGCACTACAGCTTGGCGACCGTCATCATTTTTTCGCAGGGGCCGCCTCGTAACTAGTGGCTGATGGTAACCAAACTGGTGTTATGTTCCATCAAATTTAAACTATACCAGGTAACATTGTTGCCTTTGTTTACTTACTGGTATGTGCGCTGCTGTAAAGGTGAAAACCGCTCCTGCTTGTCTTAAAATTTAGACTTAAAAATGCTGAAACTGTGCATTAACTTTAAGCAAGCGTTATTTGCTTTTCGGTACCATCTTAAAGGCCTTTAGCCTTAGGAAGGTTGCATTACTTTGTTTATAATTTTAAATCGCATGTTATGAAACACGACCTGTATTTACTATTGTTGCTCCCTGCATTCCTGTTTGCGCAAGGTTGTAATCAAACGAACCGTGAAACGCCTTCCAAAGAAGCCATCAGCCAATTGAGCCTCAAACGGGGAGCCCTTATTTCCTGCAGCCCAACCAGCGATGGTTTTGGCAATGTAAGCTTTAACATGAACTGCGATGAAAAGGAAGGCGCCGACTTCAACCTCGCCATAGCGTTGCTACATTCTTTTGAATACGATGAAGCGGAAAAAATGTTTGCAAAGGTTATTGATAAATCTCCGGATTGTGCAATGGCATACTGGGGCGTGGCTATGAGTAATTTTCATGCACTATGGACGCCCCCCACCGAAGCTGAATTAATAAAAGGCAGCCGGGCAGTGGCATTAGCAAAAAACATTAAGGGTACATCGGAGAGGGAAGCTGCCTACATAAATGCCATTACCAGTTATTATGATAATTGGGAAAAATTAAGTCACCTGCAGCGCTGTGAGAATTATGAGAAAGCTATGGAAAATGTTTATACCAGTTTTCCCGAAGATAAGGAAGCGGCCATATTCTATGCCCTGGCATTGGTTGCTGCAGCAGATCCTACAGATAAAACTTATCAAAAGCAAAAAAAGGCAGGCGCTATCCTGCAAGGTATTTATCCCACAGAACCCAACCATCCCGGCGTTATTCACTACATTATTCACACCTACGATTATCCCGGGCTGGCACAGCAGGCTTTATCTGCTGCCAGGCAATACGCCCTGGTGGCACCGGCTTCTGCCCATGCATTGCATATGCCATCTCATATTTTTACAAGGCTTGGTTTATGGGATGAATGCATCCGTTCTAACAAGCAGTCGGTAGCAGCTGCACAATGTTATGCGGCACAGGCTGGCATAAAAGGACATTGGGATGAGGAATTACACGGCTTAGATTACCTGGTATATGGTTACCTGCAAAAAGGTGAGGACGCTATGGCGGATGCACAATTAGCATACCTGGATACGATGAGCCTGGTGGAGCCGGTGAATTTTAAAGTGGCTTACGCATTTGCGGCTATCCCTGGCCGTATAGCATTGGAAAAAAAAGACTGGAACAGGGCAGCCGGTCTTCACCTTCACCCGTTGGTGCCCTGGCAAAAATTTCCATGGCCGGAAGCCATTGTACATTTTACAAAACTGCTGGGTGCTGCACAGCTTGGCAATCTAAATGCCGCTAATGCCGAATTTACCCGGCTGCAGCAACTGCATGATACACTGCTGGCTCAAAAAGATAGTTACAAGGCTACTCAGGTGGCCATACAAATAAAAACAGGGGAAGCATGGATGAAGTTTGCGGCAGGTAAGCAACAAGTCGCTTTGCAGTTGATGAAAGACGCTGCTGCTATGGAAGATGCCACGGGCAAGCATCCGGTTACACCGGGGGAAGTACTGCCGGCAAGAGAATTGCTGGCAGATATGCTGCTGGCGATGCACGAGGATCAACAGGCATTAGCCGCTTACGAAGCCGTGTTGCAAAAAAGCCCTAACCGCTATAATAGTTTAAATGGCGCCGCTGTTGCTGCGGCAAAAACGGGCGACCAGCAGAAAGCTGCCGGCTACCAACAACAGCTTGTGAGCACCGCCAATGCAGGCCTTTCTTTGAGGCCGGCTATTGCTGTTTTACGAAAAAAATATTAGTAACCTATAAAGTGCGAAGTTGTTTTGCTGTGGTGTTAGCTGTCGCCAATGCAAATGCAGAATCGTTTGCAGCATCAGGAAAAAATAATAACATACGATCTTATCATACATGCTCCGTTTACATTTTATTCCTGGTATTGTATCTTTACTTGATGGAAATAGAAACGGGTATAAGCATACAAAGCACTCATAGAATGGATGATCCCGTGTTTATGAACAGCACGGTGCTTATAACAGAATACAATAATAAGGGTGCCACCGGGTTTGTGCTTAACAAAATTTTTGAACGTAACCTTAACGAGCTGGTGGAATTCCGCAACAGTAAACCTTATCCCATATTTAATGGCGGACCGGTAGGGCAGGAGCACTTATACTTTATTCATATGCGGCCAGATATTATTGAGCAGGGCAGGAAAATACAGGAGGGTCTTTACTTCGGTGGCGATTTTAAACAGGCAGTAGAAGCCATCAATAACGATACGATTGAAAACGGTCAACTGAAAATATTTAAGGGCTATTGCGGCTGGGATGCCGGTGAACTGGAAGCAGAACTGGAGGAGGGCAGTTGGGAGTTATTGGCCGTGGATTCTTTTAATTTATTTGCTGGCAATAAGCTTTAGGACATTGGTCATTGCCGCCCGTACCGATCGGCACGTTCGGGTGGGGGTAATTAAGTCATTGGGTCATTGGTCATTTGTCATTGGATAATTGGAAAATAAGCACATTCTGAAATTTTCCCCAAATTCAAAATTCAAAAATCAAAATTCAAAATTCAAAACCTAAAGGCCTTGGACTAAGAACATTTCTTAACTTCGACTCTCAGGTTAAATTTAAATGTAGAGAATCTTTATTCGAGGACGACAACCTTATTAATGAATATATTGCTGCAAACTGTGACCACTTGTCAGCCGACCAAATAAAAATCTTAGTTGGTTTCGAAAAGAAAATCATAAGCAGTTTTGTTATTTTTAAATGCTTGACAAATTATGCAATTTTTATAGACACCAATGACAATAAATTCTATGCCGTAAAAGCATTAGGTGACTCATTTGACACTTTCTTTGATGCTTTTCCTGTTTACATTTCCACGACACTAATTCCTTTCAAAGACAAAATAATTTATGACGGATTTATACAATCATCAGGAGTTTATTGTGGGCGAAATATGACTGACGCAATGAATGAGGATTACAAAAAAGCAAAACGTAACAAAGAGATATTGACAAGCCTCAGATAGTAAACCTACAGCCAGCCGATGGGGTTGGGCGCAAGTGTGGCGGCGGAAAGGCAGCATCGGCCATTTGCATCACCCAACTTTGATTCCGGACGTTCAGTTTAAGTTTGAGCAACGGAATTTATGGTTAACAATCCCGGGAACGATATTTCAGCTAACCGGGACGAAGTTATACAGACCCAAAAATCTGGTATGATTAACTATAGCACTTTTGAGAGAGTAGTTGAACAAACCCAGTTCCCAAAAGATATTGTTATTACAATGGGATACGAAACGTTTGTTTCAAGAAATGACATTCCGGGAGCCAGGGCAGGGCAAATGTATAAGAGGCGATTTACAAATATCTGGATGAAGAAAAAAGGCAAGTGGCAGCAGATAGCAAGACACGCTTCTATTATTTGTGAGTAAAGAATGGTAAAGGAACGGTACAAAACGTTTTGCATTATGGCGGCTGGTCGTTAGAGCAATCGGCACAGTTCACTATTCATCATCAATTCCAACTTGATGTTATAAATGAAGCAGCAGTAATAACTAATAATTAATTATCTTTTTATCGGCTTCAGTTATGAGTAGCAGGAGCAGAGAATACCGCTACAAGCCACGCCGTGCAACGTAGGCAGAAATAGAGTGGTTTCGTTGGTAGTGATGAGGCATTTATTTATAACTATGGCATTGACAAATGACAAAGAATTGGAAACGCTAAAATTTAGATTGAATTTAATTCTTATAGCATTTTTATGTTCAACGACTTTGGCACCCTGCGTAATTTTTTACTTTAGAGGAGAGGGAGAGTTAAAATGGATGGTAATATTTATTTGTATAAGCTATCTGGTAAGCCTACTGCCCAAGAAATTTTATGACAGATTTCAAATTTCAAAAAGCTTAAAGATTTATAAGCAATTAGGGGTTGATAAATTCAAAAGGCTTTCAACAAATGGCGACTTGATAAATAGGAAAATAAGAAAATATTTTCCGACACATCGAAACGTAACAAACCTTGAGACAATCAGGCAAAAATTAAATGAGACATATACTATTGAGAAATCTCATACAGTTTTGTTTGTTTTCTGCATATTGACAAATGTTTACGCCATTTGGACAAATTCAATTGGGACTGCAATAATTCTATTTGAAGGTAATGTTTTATTCAATTACTATCCAACCCTTTTACAACAATACAACAGAATAAGATACAAAAGAGTTATTGAAAATTTTACTTGATAACTTACCTTATAGACAAAGATTAACCCACTACCGCCAATAAAAGGTCCTGCTACAAGGCGGGCTGGACATTGGAACAAGGGGAATTTTATCGCTGTCAGCTTCATCGGTGCAGTTTAAATCCGGAGCGCTATCGGCACTCAACTATTGCATGTTAACTTTTACATTTATATCTTTACCTGCCTACCGGCAGGCAGGTAAAGCAGCATTTCCGGGCAGGCAGAGCAATGAATTCCAGCCCACCAAGCACAGCTCTTTAGCGGTCAGCCCACACGACCATAATCATACAAATAACTGTCTATGTTTTGTCTGAGTAATTATATAAAAAAAATTGCACTGCATCTTCTATTTTTACTTCTTGTTTTTACAAATGCTCAATCGCAAAGCCCAAATATTATTTATATAATGGCTGATGATATGGGCTATGGTGATTTGAGTGGTTATGGACGTAAAGACTATTCAACGCCCAACATGGATAAACTGGCTTCGCAAGGAATTAAATTTGTTAATGCCTATTCAGCAGGACCACTTTGCACACCAACACGAACGGCATTTATGACAGGGCGTTATCCTGCAAAAACTCCTGTTGGATTAATTGAGCCACTTACAGGGTCAAAAACAGATAGTGCATTCGGATTAACGATTAATTTTCCTTCGGTAGCGTCTTTGATGAAGGCAGGTGGTTATGAAACTGCATTAATAGGAAAATGGCATTTAGGTCTTCTTCCCCAACATAGTCCCGTTAAAAATGGGTTTGATTATTTTTTTGGCATTCACAGCGGCGCTGCCGATTATATATCGCATAAAGGTGATGGGCGAACACATGACCTTTATGAAAATGACGCTCTTGTATATCCCGAAGGCTATCTAACTGATTTATTTTCTCTAAAAGCAATGGCGTTTATCAAACAGCAACACAACAAACCTTTTTTTCTCACCATAACATACACAACGCCACATTGGCCCTGGCAAGGTCCATCTGATAAAGCCTATCCTGATTCAGTTGATTTCATAAAAGGAGGCTCTCCTGCTATATATGCGGCTATGATAAAAAGTATGGATGATGGCATTGGAGAAATTATGAAGACATTGGATGATGAGCAATTAGCCGATCAGACAATTGTAATTTTTACAAACGATAATGGAGGAGATAGATATTCTGATAATGGTGAGCTTGCGAACGATAAAGGTTCGTTATGGGAAGGAGGAATAAGGGTGCCTGCATTCGTTAGATGGCCAAATAAAATTAATGCCGGCATTACTACACAACAGGTAGTTATTACCATGGACTGGACAAGAACCATTTTATCAGTTGGCAAAGCAAAGGCAAATAGTAACTTCCCGTTAGACGGTATAGACCTAATGCCAATTATGACTGAGCAAAAAAAAGCAGTAGAACGAACAATTTACTGGCGTACATTTCAACGGGCCAAACAGAAAGCTATAAGAGATGGAAAATGGAAATACCTGCAAGATGAAAAAGGGGAATATCTATTTAACTTGCTTACTGACCAGGGTGAAAAAAATGACCTTAAAGAAAAACAAGGAATTATTTTTAATCGTTTGAAGAAAAAATATGCTAAATGGGAAAAAACAGTCCTGCAACCTATTCCATTATAAATTGAACTACTTAATAGTTTGTAAGGAATTCTTTGGACATTACAAACTATAGGCGCAAAATGTTTTCACCTTTAAATTGTGTTATCCCTGCCCGTTCGGTCAGGCGGGCATTTTTAAAATAGTTCGATAGTACAACTGTACTTATAAAGACCAGCAACCTCCTCAGCATCTATTTTAAAGTTGTTTGTAATCAATACAAATTCTATTTTGATCTCACTATCCTAGAATTTTATTCGCCTGATTTTATCAGGATAAGCCAAGGATACCTTTTTATTTTTTAACCGAATGCTTTGCAGCTTTAATGGGAGTTCTAAATTTGGTAAAATGAAATTATTAACCTTCTACTAATGTCATTTAATAGGGTACTTTCCTCATGTCATATAGTACAAAATGAAACCCGCTTCGCCGTCTTACGTTTAATGAAGATAATCCCTCTGCTACCCTGGAGGCATCGGTAAACTTAATACTGGCATGCCGGGTATTTGATTCTATAAGTTCTCCTGTTGAAGGCATTTGGTCCCACGAGCCGTTACCGACAGGGGTAATCATCAATAGCATACTATCCTTATAATATTCAAACGGATCGGCAAGCTGCAGCCTGTACCAGTTATTGGTGGCATCCCATGTTACAGTATGCGTGTTGCCGCCAGTAATGGTTGTAGCAAAACTATCCACAACGCCCCAAGCCAACATGCGTGGGCCGGTAGATATAGGTTGCCATCTATTTAAGTTTATTATGTTTACCTTGTACTTCATGTAGGAATAAATTTGTTGTTCATCGGTATTAAAAACCATCATACCCTGGGCTGCCGGTGATACCGCATTCATTTGTGCACTAGTCAACCGGGGCAATACCATGGGTTTGGCGCTTGGCCCCATGTCAAGTGCCGAAGAACTGATAGGCGAAGTTGTTCCTATACCTACCGATTGTCCAACCGAAATATAGCAAAGGAACAAGAGTGGGATTAAAATGAACTTTTTCATACATTTAATTTTAGGTAAATATTAATTGATTTTTGAACTGAAAAAAATTGCACATTGGATTGAAAAACCGGCTCATTCGCTTTCCATTATTAAATTACAAACAATAAATTGGGGGTGTAATTCAATATAAATGTAATCAACATTTTTGAAAAAGGCAATTTTGGTTTTTGCCGTTATTGGTAACCATTTTTAATGCTTAACCAATGTAGCACGCCGTTGCGTGGTCTTTTACCAGCAGCGTATTTACTCATGTAATGTTCCAGAATATTAGTTTTATCTATTCCTTTATCATAAAATAAAGCTGAAGAATATTTATACTTCTCAGCATATTTACAAAGGCCTGCCTTCACCTGGTTATGATGACCGCCTAGCCAAGTCGTTCTTCCGATAGAATCTATCGGGATCAACTTTTGGTGGTTAACTTCAATTTTAGTTTTTGATGTAGACAGCTATCGTGAGGCTTCAGTTCAGGGCCGCCATTATTAATTTACAGCCCATCGCCTCAACGTTGTACGAAATTAGAATCACCCTTCAAAGGCTGAAAATTTGTCATTGTTCAAATACCTGTAGCCCTGAATTTCACCGCTCATCCTCTGTAATAGCAGCAGTACTTTTGTGTAGTTAATCAACTTCGCATGTAGATTTTTAAGTCTGATTCAAATTTATTATTTTAAGTTACCAAGGCTAAAAGAATAAAACTACTTCTAAATATAGCCCATACCAATACAATAATTTACTAATTCTGCAGACGACTTTGTAACAGTTTTATGTAACATATTTTGCCGGTGATTGTCAATTGTTTTAACAGCAAGATTTAATTGAGATGCTATTTGTTTACTGCTGTACCCTTTGGCAAGGTAACGCAGCACTTCTATTTCTCTTAATGTTAATGGGAGCAAAATATCCTGCCTGCTTAAGGTTGTTTTGTCAGTGCAAATAAACTGCTGGCAGCTTCCTTCATAAGTATCCAGGATGCTCATCATGGGCTTGCCTTCTTTTTTTAAATGCGATATATCGGTAACCAAAACCAATCCATATAAAATTTTATGATTATCGTCTATAATGCTATGGGGATATTGTACCATTATCCAATAGTAATTTTGTTCAGCATTCTGCAGCCTGAAATATAGGGTGATTGTTACATGCGGTTTTCTTTCCCGGCTTAGATTAGAATAATAATTTATCCAAAAATTGCTGAAAGCTAAAACCTGGGGTAAGTCATCAGGGTGGGTAATATCATATAATTTCTGGGGGGCAGCGTCAGTCAAATCGTTCATTTTTAATGGGCTCATATTT
>JBBSKH010000057.1:0-24129 GCA_038256495.1 Chitinophagales bacterium | reverse complement strand
TATTCAACTTTTATCGTAGCGTATGGGAGCATTCGTTTCGGCTTTCCAGTTTCCTGTTAAACATTTTTAATTTATCCATCGGCTCCACCATATGTTTTGTTTCTTTGTAACAAGTTAATTAAAATGAACCTGCTTTCAAATTTCCGGTCATATATCGTCAATGAAAATCTTTTTCAACCAAAAGAGCCTTTATTGCTTGCCGTAAGTGGTGGGGTAGATTCTGTTGTGCTCTGTGATCTTTGCCGGCAGGCCGGTTTTATTTTTACCATTGCTCATTGCAATTTCGGTTTGCGTGGGGCAGAAAGCGATGCTGATGAAGCCCTGGTGCAGCAATTGAATGCAAAGTACGGCGTACCTTATTTCGTAAAGCATTTTGATACTGCGGCATATGCTGAAGAGAATAAAGTTTCTATTCAAGTAGCTGCAAGGGAACTGCGTTATGGCTGGTTCAACGAACTCATTAGCGAACCCGCCAATAATTTGCGCTGGCTGCTAACGGCCCACCATGCCGATGATAATATGGAAACTATCCTGATGAATTTTTTTAAAGGTTCCGGTATTGACGGCATGAAGGGCATGCTGCCAAAAAACAACAACCTGCTGCGGCCATTGTTATTTGCAAAAAAGGAAGTGCTGCTGGCTTACGCAGCCGCACAGCAACTAACTTACCGGGAAGATGCTTCCAACCAATCAGATAAATACACCCGTAATTATTTTCGTAACCAGTTGATTCCGGGTGTTGAAAAAGTTTTTCCGCAGGTAAAAGAAAACATTTTGCACAATGCGGAGCGGTTCAGGGATATCAGGCAACTGTACATGGAAGCCATTGCTGCACACAAGAAAAAGTTGTGCAAAGTTGTAGGCACATCCATTCAAATTCCGGTTCAGTTGTTGTTGCAAAACCGGTCGATGAGTACGGTATTGTACGAGATCATCAAAGATTATGGTTTTACTGCTGCGCAGGCAGGTGCCGTGGAGAAACTATTGTTCAGCGAATCGGGTAAGTATGTGAGCTCCGCAACGCACCGGGTATTGAGAAACCGGAAATGGTTATTGATTACGCCAGTTAACGATGCGGGCGCTGCTCATTTTGTGATAGCCGCCAATGACGCTGTTACAAATTTTCCGGGAGGAGTATTGCATCTTCAACAAAAAGATTCGCCCGGTAAAATAGATACCGATCCTAATTCAGTTCAATTAGATGCGAAGGATATCCGTTTTCCACTCCTGCTTCGCAAATGGAAAACAGGTGATTATTTTTACCCGCTGGGAATGGAGAAAAAGAAAAAGCTCAGCCGGTTTTTTATTGATCAGAAATTATCACTTCATCAAAAGGAAAATACCTGGGTGCTGGAATCAAACAAACGAATCATTTGGGTGGCAGGCTTGCGTATAGACAACCGCTTTAAGCTAACGCCGGCTACCACTTCCACTTTACAACTCAGGCTAACCCCGGCCAAATAAACTCGGATTTTTAAATTCTTCAATAATATTATCGAACAACGCTGGCTGCATTAATGCTATGAGTGCAATGGTAAATGCTAAACCAAACAAGGAGCCCCAAAGGTGGGCATCATGGTTTACATTGTCTTTGTTCTGCCTGCCCATATACACACAATACACAATGTACAGCACAGCAAAAAGCGTAGCAGATATTTTAATGGCACCGTACAGGTATAAGGTACTCCACGGGCTGAAAACAATGGAAGCAAATACTACCGCACTTACTGCACCCGATGCTCCCAGCGAACGGTAATTATGATCGTTTCGATGTTTGAGGAAAGAAGGAATATCTGCCACGATCATCCCCAAAAAATATAACGCAAGGTAAGCTACATTACCACCTAGCCCGGCACTACTAAAAATGTATTCAATGTTCTGCCCAAAGAAAAATAAGGTGAACATGTTAAAGAAAAGGTGCATCCAATCCTGGTGCAAAAATCCCGAAGTGATGAAGCGGTAGTATTGTCCTTCCTTATAACTGTAATAGGGCCAGCCGATGGTTTTTGCCATCATCGTTTTATTGGAAAAACCAATCATCGAAAAGATGACATTCACGGCTATCAGGATGAAGGTGATGGGCGTATCAGTAAAATTCATATATGCGTTTTCTTTTATTGTAATTTATTAAAGTGGGGGCTATTGCATTCTTGGTACGTATTTTGAAAATACTATGCCCTAAACCTACACAGCATGAAATCAATTAAAATTGTAGCAATTGTAATGATAGCCCTGAGTTTAATAAGTTGCGAAGCTATACAAAAAGCAACCAATACCACGGGATCAGCATTTTCTTTAACGGGTCAATGGGAATTAACAGGCAATACGCCTGATGCGGTTATAGCAGGCGTGGGTACCAAAGTAACGGTGGCACCCATCGTATCAGAAGGAAGAATTACCACCCTGGTGGCAGGTGCCAATTGTTTGCGTCAGAACGATATTATCTGGAAAACGATAGCAGCAGACAATACCGGTGGCTTCAAGATCAGTACCCTCGTTAACGGATGTAACGGGTTGGCTTACCAGCCGGCTATCATTACTGTTATGAGCAATACAGAAATAAAAGTGGCAGGCGAGGACAATGGCGGCAAAGACTTTACGCAACTTTGGAAACGTATTAAGTAAAGTTTGTCTTTTTTTTATCGTCCTCCCGCCTCATAAAAGTCTTACAGTTTTGTACGGAACAGGTGATTTTGGTTTATCGCCAAGCTACTGACCAGGCCTCGGCGTATGAGGTATTTTAAAAAGTATTATATTGGAAGGGGTGAGTAACTGCGGCAAAAAAGCGCTTTCCCGACGATTTTACGTTTCCGCTAACTGATGTAAAGTTTAAGAAGTTGATATTCCAAAATGGAACATCAAGTTGGGACGGCACATGCTATCCGAAGCCTCTAACATCCCTAGTAAATAAAATAAATTGATTAGATTTGATATAAAACATTTAATATGACAGCAGTAACCATCCGTAAAAAATTAATTAGTTACATGCAATTTGCAGACGAGAAAAAAGTGAAAGCCATCTATGCACTTTTGGAAGAGGATATAGAGCAGGAAGGCCGTGTAAATGTTGAACAGTATAATAAAGAGTTGGCCGAAGCAGAAGCAGAATTTGAAAGTGGCGACTGTATTAGTAATGCGTCAATGAAAAAGAAAATAAATCAATGGTAAAAAATTGATTGGTTTGGACGAGGCGTTCACAACAAGATATGAGAGCTATATACAAATACATTAGTATTGACTCTTTGCAAAATGCTAGAAAAATCGTAAAGGAAATCGTTGCTGCTACGGAGAAAGCTATTACCAATCCTGATAAATTTAAACTAAACAACGATGGCAGTTACAGGGCTTTTGAAAAACACAGGTATCGGATTGCTTATCGTTACCAAAACAGCATCATTCGTGTTCTTAGGGTGAGGCATACTAAATTGGAGCCTAAAAATTATTAGCTGTTTCATTCACTTCAGCAGAAATTATACTCTGCTGCTGAAAACAACAACAATAATAAGCCCCATATAAGTCTATCGGGTTTTTATGGGAACAGCACCCATTTAGATGTTGAATTACTATGAACTCAAAATGTGTTCTCAGATACACAGCATTTTTCGTAACCTTTTTTCATAGGACTTTCTTACCAGCCTACTGAAATATTGGTTAATAGTAATACCGCAATTAAGTTAGTTGGGAAGGAGCTTATCGCCCTCCCGCTTCATAAAAATTCAGCAGTTTTGTCCGGAACAAATATTCGTACCGGGCAACAGTAAGGTTGATTACAGACCTGTCAAGGTTATTCTTCACCAGCAAATATTCAACAGAATTTATGGAGCCGGCTTCATAACGGATAGCCGCAGCCCTGAATGATTCTGTGAAGCTTGCTACCTGGCGTGTCAGCACCTCATAGCGGTTAAAAGCGGTGGTCATATCGAGGTAAGCTCTTTCAATATCCTGCTTTAATTGCAACTGCACTTTATCCAATTCAAACTGTTGGTTGCTTAGCGATTTCTTAGCAAGACTAACATTGGTCCTTGTTTGAAAACGGGTGAACAACGGTATGCTTACATTAACTCCTACAAACGTACCAAGGTTATTATTCAACTGGGTGAAGTATCCTGTTTTAGAAAAGGAATAATTCTGCTGGCTGGTAAATACTGGTTGCTTGTTGCCATTGAACAATACATAATTACCCGTAGAATTTTCCGTAATGCTGGTAGGGCTAAGCGTTTGCGCAAGGCTGGAAAAACTGCTGCCAATGTTGGCATTAAAACTAATGGTGGGTGCAAAACCACCACGAGCTATTTTCACTCCCTGCTCTGCACTTTCTACATTGAGCTGTTCCAATTTTAAAAGCGCAAAATTTTGTAAGGAACTGGTGATGACTTCCGTTACAGTTTTACTGTATTTAATAATAGTTTCGTCGTTTGCGTTAGCAGTATAAATTATGGAAAGGTCGTATTCAATATTCATCAACTGGCTGAGGTTGAGTTTGGCCACCTGCAAGGAATTTTCGGCATCCAGCATGTTGATTTCTTCATTGGTATACTGGCCTTCCAGGTCGGTGTACTGGAAGTTGCCCACCACACCTTCTTTAACAAGGGTCGCCATACGGTCAAGTTGGTTTTTAGTAACCGCCAATTGGCTGGTAGTAATCTTTACCACTTCACCGCTGCTCATTATTTGCAGGTAGGCCTGTATCACTTTTAATACCAGGTCGTCTTTGCTATATTGCAATGCTTTTTCGGCAGCAGCTTTATTGGTTTTATTTTGTTTAACCCGGTTTTGCAGCCGCATGCCATCATATAATATTACACCCGTACCAAAGCCCGCATTGGAAGAATACAGTTGCTGGTTGATATAGTTATTGGTCAATGGATCTACGTTTCTACCCTGGTTAAAGCCGTAGGCAAAATTTCCACCCAGCTCGGGCAGCATATTGTACTTCGACTGTTTTAAATTAATTGCCGCCACATCATTATTTATTCCGGCCTGCTTTACCAGGATATTATTTTTCAGCGCAGTATCAATACTCTGCTGTAAGGTGAAAGTTCTTTGTTGCGCTGTGCCGTTCAATGCCAATGTTGCCAACAATAAAAAAATCATTAAATGCTTCATCATGCGGGTTATTAATTGTTTTATTAAAGCGATTCATTTTCAATCCTGCCATCCAGCAGGTTGATGATGCGGCTGCCATAAGCAGCATTTTTTTCTGAATGTGTTACCTGGATAATGGCAACACCTTCCTTATTCAGATCGGAGAAAATGTTCATGATCTCTTCGCCCTGTTTTGAATTAAGGTTGCCCGTAGGTTCATCAGCCAATATCAGCCTTGGTTTCCCAATTAATGCCCTTGCAATACCAACCAGTTGTTGTTGCCCGCCTGAAAGTTGGGAAGGGAAGAGATCTTTTTTCCCTACTATGTTAAATCTGTCCAGGATATCTGCCACCATCGCTTTTCTTTCAGAAGATTTTATATCCTGGTAAATAAGGGGTGTTTCAATATTTTCATATACCGTTAACTCGTCAATTAAATGATATGCCTGGAACACAAAACCAATGTATTGTTTGTACAAGGCAGCCCGCTGTTTCTCTTTTAGTTTATGTACCGATTCATGCAGAAAATTATATTCACCTTCATCAAACTCATCTAGCATGCCAATTAAATTTAGCAGGGTTGATTTACCCGAGCCCGATGGTCCCATAATAGAAATAAACTCGCCTTCTTTTACATCGAGGTTAATGTCTTTAAGCAGGAAAATGCGGTTACTGCTGCTGTTTACCCACTTGTAAATTCCTTTTAACGATACCATGTTGTGTTTTTAATGTTTGTTTACTAGCGTTTGATGATTAATTTTCTCTTGCTGCTTGCAGAACCCAAGCATTATGCCAATCCTTAAAGCCTTGCTGGCAGGGCGTTTTCCTATAGTCGGGATCTTTAAAGTGTTCAAAACCGAACAGTAACTGTACGAAACCGGACAGTAGTGCTGTTTTAGAACCGCATTGTTGGATTGATCCCTTTGTTACTCCGTTCTCAATGATTTTACCGGGTTGGCCATGGCTGCTTTTATAGCCTGTATGCTGATGGTAATGATGGCAATTGTTAATGCAATTACCGCTGCTACTAAAAATATCCACCAACTAATGTTTACCCGGTAGGCAAAATCTTTCAGCCAGTCGTGCATAAACCACCATGCCAGCGGAAAAGCAATAATTGCGGCAATGATCACCAGCTTTGCAAAATCCCTGCAGAGTAATTGCACGATGCTGCCGACATTAGCACCCAATACTTTTCTTATGCCTATTTCTTTTTTACGTCGGGTAACGGTAAGTGTTGCCAGGCCGAATAAGCCCATGCAGGCAATAAATACAGAAAGGCCCGAAGCAATCTTTACAATGGTACTTGTCCGCTGCTCAGCAGTATATTGTGCTGCTACAGATTCATCTAAAAAACCATAAGCAAAATCAATGTTTGGTGACAATGCTGTCCAGGTATCTTTTAATATTTTTAAATTTCCTGAAATATTACCTGCTTTCATCCGTACCGAAAGCCTTGGTTGAGGTGGAAGCGTAAAATAAATATTTTCTGTTTTCCTGAAAACAGAGTCAGGTGTCATGGTCATCATCAACGCTGTTACAGGCGTATGCAGGGATTCAAAATTAAAATCCTTTACTACGCCGATGATCTGCTGGTGAAAATTGCCGGGTAATTTTTTTCCGATTGGATCTTTTAATTTGAATTCTTTTACAAATGCTTCATTTACGATGGCTGCATTGGTAACGTCGGAAGTATTGTTAAGCCTGAAATTTCTTCCTTCTGTTACTTCGATGTTCATTGTCTTTATAAAATTTGCATCAACCACATTGTATTGAAAATTTTTATATTCTTTTTTCTCATTGGTAAATCCAAGGACAACCCAGGGTGTTTCGGCAAAACTGTACATTGAAACAGTGGCGTCCTGCACTTCGGGATGCGTTAATAAAGCAATGCGGTACCGTTCCGCCAGCAACGCTGCCTGCTTTGGTTGCAGGTTGGTTTGCACTACCACTACCTGTTCTTTATTATAACCAAGGTCTTTGTTTTTAAAGTAATTCATTTGCTGGCCAATAACGATTGTGCAAACGATCATGGCGATGGATGCAGTAAATTGACCTACAACAAGGCCCTGCCGTAACCAGCCCGAATTTGTTTTTAAAGACAATTTTCCTTTTAAAACTTCAACAGGCTTAAATCCTGAAAGTATAATGGCAGGATAAATACCGGCAATCAACGCAATAATAATTACAAGTGAAATACAAAACGTGATAAAAGTAAAATCGAAGGGAATGGTTAATTCACGGTTTATAACCTGGTTAAAAGGGTTGATCAATAAAAAAGAAAGCCCCATTCCGATGAGTACCGAAACAAGTGTAAGCAGGAACGCTTCGCCCCAGAACTGGCGAACCAGTTGTTGCCTGCCAGCACCCATCACTTTACGTACGCCCACTTCCAATGCTCTTGTTGATGAACGGCCAATGGATAATGTAATGAAGTTGATACAGGCTACCAGCAATATCAATAAACCTATTGTGGCAAGTATATAAGAATATTTTGGGTTACTGATGGGCTGAATGCCTGCAGGTAATTTATTATTGAGGTGAATATCGGTAATAGGCTGCAGGTACAATTTAAAACCACCTTCTTTATAATCCGCTCCCAGCGCCTGTTTCATCATGGCAGGAAATTTGGCAGTCAGTTGTGCTGGCTTTGCATCTTTACGCAACATCACATAAGTTTCGCCATAAATATTAAACCAGTTTTGCTGTCCTCGTGGGTTTAACAGTTTGCCTATGTTGCTGTAACTAATCAGCATATTATATTTTATGCTGGATGCTTCCGGGGCATCTTCGGAAATGCCACTCACCGTAAACAACATTTTTTCATCATTCAATTGCAATTGTATATTTTTTCCTACAGCAGCACTTTTGCCAAAATATTTTTTTGCTGTTGACCTGGTTAAAATAAGTGAGTTAGCAGTTGGGAATGGTTTATTGCGGCTTCCTTCAATAAGTTTAAAATCAAACATCTGGAAGAAAGTTGAATCAACCATTAAAGCATTGTCTGTAAAATCAGTATTATCTAATGTAATTACTGGTTTGTAATCGAGTATCCGGCAGGTAGTCTCCACTTCCGGGAAATTATTTTGCAGGGTTGATGCAAGGATAACAGGAGTAGATACATTTACTAATTGCTGGTCTTCATATTTTTCATCCTGCCACATGCGGTATATCCTGTCAGACTTGCTATGAAATTTATCAAAGCTCCATTCACTCCGCACAAACAACATAATAAGTATGCAGCAGGTAATGCCCACTGCAAGCCCAAGGATGTTGATGGTTGTATATCCTTTATTACGTCTTAAATTTCTAATCCCTGTTTTGAAATAGTGTTTTATCATATTTAAAGCTTTTAATTGCCGGCTTTCTGCATCTGCAATTGTCAAATATTTTTATTTATTCAGCACTTAAGACTCCTTCATCGGCGGGGTTTGGGGAGGCTTTTATTCTGACCGCAATGAATTAACCGGGTTAGCAATAGCAGCTTTAATCGTTTGTAAACTGACGGTAAGCACTGCGATGAAAATAATAATCAAGGCTGCGGTTACAAATAACCACCAGCTAAGACTTACACGGTACGCAAACCCCTGCAGCCATAAATTTGCAGCCCACCAGCCGACAGGCAGTGCAATTGAAACTGCGATTACAACCAGCACTACAAAGTCCTTGCTGAGTAAGGATGCCAGGTCCGTTAGTCCGGCACCCAGTACTTTTCTAATACTGATCTCTTTTCTCCGCTGGCCGGTTAAAAATGCAGTTAAAGCAAATAAGCCCATCACCGATATAAATATGGCGGTAAGCGTAAAGAAATTAATTATTTTTTCCAGCCGGGTATAAGTACTGAATAGCTGTTGAAAATTTTCGTCTAAAAAAGAAAAGCGTGGCGGAAAATCAGGTTCAATTTTTTTCCATGCCTGCTCAATTGCCGCAGTAGTTTGCTTCACCTGGTTACCGTT
The DNA here is from genome assembly GCA_038256495.1 of Chitinophagales bacterium. Classification (GTDB taxonomy): domain Bacteria; phylum Bacteroidota; class Bacteroidia; order Chitinophagales; family Chitinophagaceae; genus Ferruginibacter. The sequence goes on along the minus strand of JBBSKH010000057.1, from coordinate 15,088 downwards.
TATCTTTACCAGTATGCCACCACCTGATTGATACATACAGGCTTTGTTGTTAACCGTAAATACAACTGGCTGTACTGTATTTTCGTAGCCGGCTACATTAAAGTCTTTTACTACCCCCACAATTTGTATTGGCAGGCTATCGCAATTTGGAAATGAAATAAAAGCACCTGACAGGTCTTTAAGGTTAAGCTTTTTTGCGGCCGTTTCGTTAATAATTGCACTACGGGTGTTTTCATCTGCATAACTGTTATTAAACATTCTGCCTTTTATCAACGGTATTTGCAATGTGTTGAAGTAGTCGTTACTTACTTTAACTGAGGCCATCCGGTATTCATTTCCTGCATGCTTAAATGCTGCTGTAGAGGTATCTGCCATTTTATCGCCGGGAACCATGGTGGTCTTTGAAACATTTTGTACACCGGCAATACCCATCAGGATATTTCTTGTTGTTTCAAATCCTTGTTCCCGTGTTTTTTGAATTGCTTCAATGCGCATCACCTGTTCGTCAGAAAAGCCTTTGTCTTTTTTTTGCATAAAACGCATTTGGTGCCTTATAACCAAAGTGCCGGTTATGAAAAATGCAGCAAAGGCAAATTGAACAACTATTAAAATATTACGAAAGCGAACGCCCTGTGTGCCGGAGGCATTATTTCCTTTCAGTACTTTTATAATATTGAATCCGGATAGATAAAGGGAAGGATACAGGCCTGCAAGTATGATCACCAGCAGTAAACATATTGTTATTTGCAAGGCGATGGCTCCGGCATTGGCAGCATGCAAGAAACTTATTTGAATGTTGAACGCTTGATTGAAATATGGCAAAACCATATTTACCATAAGTAAGGCCAGCCCCAGGCTAATGATACATTGCATGGCTATCTCAATCATGAATTGAAAAATCAGTTGCCTTCTTCCTGAACCCAATACTTTTCTTATGCCAACTTCTTTGGAACGCCTGGCAGATGCAGCAATTGAAAGATTACTGAAGTTGATGGCACCGGCAATTAACAACAATAAAGCCAGCAGCAGTAATACAGATACTGTTGTAAAATTGCTGTTGCCCTGTTTAGGAAAATTATGCAGTTCATTAACGGCTTCTGTAAATAGCCCTGCTTTATGCCCCGCTTTCCGATATGCTTCCAACGTTTCATTACCTTTTTTTAACTGGCTTTGGTAGTAGCTGCTGTTTGCCTTTGCTTCTATTACAGCAATGTTGCCTGGTTGTGTTGTTTTAATATATGTTTGATAGGAATAATTAAGCCAATGGTTATTTTCTTTTTCGTAGGGCGAGCGCCATACAAACTGAACATCCAGATGCGAGGGCTTATCCGGCAACTCCATAACGGCTGTAACTTCATTTTCGAAAGCATTAAAAATTTTTATGACTTTGCCAATAGGGTTGGTGTTGCCAAATAATTTATTTGAGAGGTCTTTGCTGATGACAATTGCATTGGGCCTATCCATAGCTGTTTCCGGATTACCTATTATTATTTTATAAGGAAACACTTTGAAAAAAGAGGAGTCAGCTTCCACGCTGCCCAACTGGTATAATATTTTTTCACCTGCAGCTATTAACACGCCATAATCACCTGAAGGTTGCATAGTTGTCGTAGCTTCAATACCGGGTAAATTTTCTTTTAAAAAACCTGATAATGGTGCGGGCGTTTGCTCCAGGATTTCTTCATCTGTTTGGGCAGATATTTTGTATAACCTGTTAAGAGAGGGATCCCATTTGTCGTAACTAAGTTCATAATTCAGGTACAATAGAATCACAATAAAGCCGGTGAGTCCAACTGCGAGGCCGGTAATATTAATCAAACTAAAGACCTTGTTTTTAAGCAAGTTCCCCCATGCGATTTTTAAATAGTTTTTTATCATATCTGTATTTTTATTCACTTCTCAAACCTGGTTGCGGGCCGGTTCTTTATCCCGCCCCGCGGGATTCCGTCATTGCTTACTCCGTTCTTAATGACTTTACCGGGTTTGACATTGCTGCCCTTATTGCCTGGAAACTAATAGTAGCAAGGGCTATCACAAGGGCCGTAAGCGCTGCCACTACAAATACCCATGCACTAATATTAATGCGGTATTCAAAATCCTGCAGCCATGTATGCATGGCCCACCAGGCTACGGGAAATGCAATGACCGATGCAATTAATACCAGTACCATAAAATCTTTTGAAAGCAAGCTGAGGATATTTGCTACCGATGCTCCCAGTACTTTCCTGATGCCGATCTCTTTGGTTCTTTGCTCTGCCATAAAAGTAACGAGGCCAAAGAGCCCGAGGGCGGCAATGAGGATGGCTAACACAGAAAAGCTGGTAGCAATGGTGCCTGCCCTGCGTTCGCTATTGTACATATCGTTAAAGGACTCGTTGAGGAAGCGGTAACTAAATGGCAGGCCCGGTGCCAGGCTTTTCCATTTGCTTTCTATGGCTGTTATCAAGTCTTTTGTGTTAATTGTGGAAACTTTGAAGGAAGCCAGCCCCGTACTGTTCTCCAACCGCATACATAACGGTCCTAGTTTTTGTTTTAGTGATTCAAAATGAAAATCTTTTACAACGCCAATGATCTGCAATGGGTATAAGCTATTATCGCTTTGTTTGCCAGAAGGCGCATAAATCATTTTGCCTACCGGGTCTTTATAGTCCAGCAATTTGGCCGTTGTTTCTGTTATTAAAATAGCGTTGGAATCTGTACCATAATCTTTCGAAAAGTTTCTTCCGCTGGCCAGCTCCATACCCATCGTTTCCAGGTAGTCGTAGTCTACTTCCCAGCTTTGCATATCTATGCCGCTTTCCATAGTCATCACTGCCTCCTTAGAGTAAGTATTATCACTGCGGGATGAATTACTAACGGGCAAGAATGAAGACATTGTTCCATTGGTTACACCAGGTAGCGCCAACACAGCCTCTTTAAAAACCCTCGCATTTTTGTTAAGTGCATAGGCATCATTAATAATGAGCACCTGGGTTTTGTCGTAGCCAATTTTTTTATTTTGTATATAGCGAAGTTGGCTGAAAACAACCAGGGTGCCGATGATAAGAATGATAGTAGTTGCAAATTGAAATACCACGAGGAAACTCCTGAGGTGACTTTTGCTGAAACCACTATGCGTATTTCCTTTTAAAACAATGATGGGTTTAAAGCTCGACAGGAATATAGCGGGATAACTGCCGGCAAGTAAACCAACTACAAGCGGCAGCAGGATGAGCACCAATAATAAATTTCCGGAGAGTAAATCTTTTGCCTGCAACATTTTTCCAGACATATTATTGAAGAGCGGCATTACCAGGAATGCGATTAAAATGGCAGCCAGCATGGCAATAAAAGCAGTTAGGGTTGATTCTACCAGGAACTGCATCACCAGCGTTTTCCGTTGGGTGCCCAATACTTTTCTTATGCCCACTTCCTTTGCCCTTTTTGCACTTCGGGCAGTGCTAAGGTTCATAAAATTAATGCAGGCCAGCAAGAGAATAAAAATAGCAACTGCAGAAAAAATGTATACGTACTGTATGTTTCCGGATGGCGTTATTTCAAAAGTGTAATCGCTGTGCAGGTGTATGTCAGTAAGCGGCATCAGGGTATACAAAAGTTTATTACCTGCTTTCTTAAATTCTTCTTTGCTGCCTACCTGCATGAATTGCCTTGCATATGGGAAGACGTAATTTTCAAGATATTCATCAAAATATTTATCGAAGATTTTTGGGTTGGTACCTGGCGTTAGTAAAAGATACGTATGAAAATTATGGCTGGTAAGCTGACCCCATGTGTAACGAGCATTTTTCATTGATAAAAAGAATTCGAAATTAAAATGCGATTCTTTTGGTAAATCTTTTATTACCGCTGTTACTTTGAAAGGTACGGTGGCATCGCCCTGTTTTATTTCGAGGGTTTGACCAATGGCATTTGTGTTGTTAAAATACTTATTCGCTGCGTTGGTTGTAAGCACTACTGTGTTTGGTTCAAACAAAGCTGTGCCCGGATCTCCTGCAATAGTTTCCAGTGTAAATACATCAAAGAAAGTAGAGTCTACATATGCAATTCTTGATTCATTAATAAACTGGTTTCCCTTTTTAATTAGTTTGCTTCCTTCGCTGGTATATACCCTTGCATATTGTTCTACCTGCGGATAGTCTTTTTTAAGCAAGGGCCCCATCATATCGGAGGTTTGCGTCATATGCATATCTGAACCCCCAAAACGCAGGTCACTATTAATCCGGTATATCCTTTCTGCTTTTTCGTTGAACCTGTCGTAATTCAATTCGTCTGTAACATATAAAGTTATCAGCAGGCAAGTAGCAAGCCCAATGGCCAGGCCAAAAATATTGATGGCGCTGTAAGCCTTGTTCTTCCAGAGATTACGAAATGCTATTTTAAAATAATTTTTGATCATGACTTTAATTTTACAGTGTTCTCAAAACTGCCTGCGGCTAGCAGGCTTTTTATCCCGCCCTGCGGGATGTTGTAACTTCTTACTCCGTTCTTAGTGACTTAACTGGGTTAGCTTTGGCCGCCTTAATAGCTTTATAACCCACCGTTATCCATGCAATAACGATGGAAATTATGACAGCAATGGCAAATACGCCAATACCCAGGTTGATGCGGTAAACAAAATCCTGCAGCCAGTGCTGCATCATTAAATAAGCTAATGGCGCAGCAATAAGAAATGCGATGCCGATGAGGATGGTGAATTCTTTAGAGAACAGGTAAACGATATTTGCCGAAGATGCACCAAGCACTTTTCTTATGCCAACTTCTTTTGTTTTTTGCACAGCCATAAAAGAAACAAGTCCGTACAACCCCAGACAGCATATAAAAATAGCGATGCCGGCAAACCATTTGTACAATAATGCCAGTTGCTCATCCTGCTTGTAAAATGCTGCCAAACTTTCATCCATGTACGTTGTGGTATATGCATATTCAGGAAATGTTTTATTCCATGCTGCTTCCACATTTGCTTGTGTTTTTGCAAGGTCTGCGGTTTTTAATTTAATGCCTGCCACACTATAATATTTCCTGAACTCCGCTATCATCAGCGGTTTTACATCTTCTTTTAAAGAGTTTGTTTTAAAGTCTTTAACAACACCTACAATTGTTTTCCATTGGTCGGTGCCCATTCTTATAACTTTTCCCAGCACAAGTGCCGGGTCTTTTACACCCAGTTTTTTAACCAGTGTTTCGTTGATAACAACTTCATTAATTGTATCGCTTGCAGTGAATGGTCTGCCGCTGCGAAATACGAGGCCATAAGTGTTGAAATAGTTTTCATCTGCAAATTTCATGTACAGACTGAAGTTTTCATCCGGCCGATTATCGTATGCAAAATTGGTGGCAGAATTATTATCGGATGATGGTACATCACTGCTAAAGCTGGTAGAGGCCACACCGGGCAATCGATTTAAAGAATATTGAAAAGCCTGCTGCCTTGCCTGTGCGCTGCTGTCAGCATTTGATTCGATGATAAGTATAGCTTCTTTGGCAAAACCAAGGTCGGCGCTTCTTATAAAATTCATCTGCGTTATTGCTACAATGGTTCCTATTATTAATACCTGGGAAATGGCAAACTGTGCAATTACTAATCCTCTCCTGAGAGAAATGCCACCTACACTTGCAGAAGTAATTTTATTTTTTAATGCAAGCACGGGTTTAAAACCAGACAGGATGAGCGCAGGGTAGAGCCCCGCAAACAAAGTAACTATTACAACAATTATTAACAGAAAAACCAATGTTTGCCAGGTGAAAAAGCCTGGAGACTCCTGTATAGAGGCAATGTGCTTTATAAACGGCAGGCATAAAGCTGCCAAACCTACGGCAAGTATTACAGATGCAATAACGATGAAAGCCGTTTCGCCCATAACCTGTGCAAATAATTGCCGACGATAACTTCCCATCACTTTTCTAATGCCAATCTCTTTACTGCGGCCTACAGCCTGAGCGGTTGACAGGTTTATAAAATTGATGCAGGCCATAAGAATGATAAAAATTCCTATGAGAGTTAAAGTCCAAAGTGTTGACTTGTTTGTGGTATGGTCTCCGTAAACTTCAAAACGCTTATCGAAATGCAGGTTTGCCAAAGGTTGTAAAAAGTTAGTTCTCTCAGACCGGGTTCTGTCGCTGTAGTTTTTTTTGCTGAAAGCCAGCAGTTGCTGGTTGATCTTATTTGCAGAAATGTTTGTGGGTAGTTTTGCATATACCTGGAAATTGCTAGTTGTAGCTCCCCAGCGATCAGAGTAGAAATACACGCCATTGCTGGCTTTGGCCGTTTCGTAAGAACTAACAATGCCTAAAGGGAAATCAGTATTCGCTTTCACGTCTTCCAATATGCCCACTACTTTTACTGTAATTGCGTTATCTAATTTCAGCAGCCGGCCGTTAGCATTTTGCCAGTTACCAAAATATTTTGTAGCCATTTTCTGCGTAAGTACGGCCACGTTCGGATTTTTTAAATCTTCAGGCGAACCGCTCAGCCAGTTATATTTAAATATTTTAAAAAATTGGGGATCTGCAAAAAAGAATCCTGTGCTTTCAATAAATTTTTTATCGGCGTTTGCGTTGCTTTCATTTTCTCCCAATACTGATACCTGGCTGCCGTAGTTAGCCATTAAAACACCTGTTTGCATTTCTGGTATAACCGTTCTTAAAGCTTCCAGTGCAGGAAAGGGGATGCCGGGTGTATATGTCAATCCATCTGCAGATTTATCTTGCGTAACTACCCGGTAAACCTGGTCATAATCCGGCACAGATTTATCGTAGCTCAGCTCATATTTTACCACGGTAAACAACAGCAGACAGGAAGCCACGCCAATTGCAAGACCAGTGATATTGATGATGGAGAAAACCTTATGCCTTTTTAAATTACGAAAAGCGGTTTTAAAATAATTTTTTATCATGATTTTGAATTATTCTGTTCTTAAATTTTCCACCGGGTTTGTTCGGGCAGCTTTAACAGCCTGTATGCTAATGGTGGCCAGGGCAATAAAAACGGCAATAGCACCTGCTGCTACAAATATCCACCAGCTTATATTGGTGCGGTAGGCAAAATCCTGCAACCATTTTTGCATTACCCACCATGCAATAGGAGAAGCTATAATGATTGCGGCTATTACAAGGCGAATAAAATCTTTTGATAATAAACGGCTGATGGAATAATTGCTGGCGCCCAACACTTTTCTTATTCCTATTTCTTTTATGCGCTGCCTGGCAGAAAATGCAGAGAGCCCATAGAGCCCCATACAAGCAATGAGTATGGCAATGAAAGCGGCTGTTATAAATACATTGCCCAGTTTTTGTTCGGTAACATATTGCTGGCCGTATTTTTCATCTGCAAAAAAATATTCGAAGGGATTACCAGGAAAAGTTGTTTTATAAATTGATTTGATTTGCTGGATCTTACCCTGCATGTTATTTGCATCTGTTTGCACCGTGAAGAAAGAAAAGGAAACAGAACCAAGATAGATGGTTGGCTGAATGGCCTCCCGTAGCGATAGGTGATGGTAATCGTTCACCACCCCGATTATTTCGAAATCATCGCCCCATTTTATTTTTTTTCCGATGATATTTTCTTTGGTATTAAAGCCAAGTTGCGCTGCAGCTTTTTCATTTAATATCACTTTCTTTACATTGTTCCAGCTTCTTTCCGCATCATTACTTGTAAATGCTTTGCCCTGGGCAAAGCTGATACCGTAGGTGTCAAAAAAATGTTCGTCGCATATAAACATACTGTAAGACTTGCGGTCATCATCTTTTTTGGGATTAAGATTCGTAATGCCATTTGCCGAAAAGTTGTAACCAATGCCAGGCACATTATTGCTGGCTGCATATTTTTTTACAAAGGGAAGTTGCCCAAGGGCGTTTTTAAAAGATACATTTTTTGCTGCCTGCCCTTCGCTTGATACTGTTGGGCCCTGTATCACCAACAATTGTTGGAGGTTCATACCCAGCTTTTCCGTTTTCATAAATTGCAACTGGTTGTACAAAATGATAGTTGCAATTATAAATATGATGGAAATTGTAAATTGAAATACCACCAACCCTTTCCGCAGAGAGAAGCGGCTGCTTGCTTTTCCTGGTTTAGCCTGCATACTATTTACAGGTTTAAAGGAGGTAATTACAATAGCAACATAACCGCCGGAAAGAAGTGACCCTAACAGTATGAGTGAAACGCCTGCAAACCAAACCCAAGACTGGTTAAGCACAGCAAGCGACAAAGGTTTGGATGTAAACTGGTTGAAACTGTTTTGCAAAAGCGTTACCAGCAGCACTGCAATTAACACACTAAATATGGTGAGCAATAAAGTTTCTGCCAGGTATTGTAATGCCAATTGTATTCTGCTTGCGCCCAACACCTTTCTTATTCCAACCTCTTTGGTTCGGTTAAGTGCCTGCGCAGTTGATAAGTTGATGTAATTTACCCAGGCGATTAATAATATTAATAAGGCCACAGAAAAAAATACCACCACCAGTAGCAGGCTGCCAAAGGTTTGGTAAGGATAATCGAAAGTAGGAGCCAGGTGTAAATATTTAAAAGGCTGTAATACCACTAAATCTTCCTTAGAATCTGGGTTAAGGTTACGCACCAGTTGGGTAATGTTGGTACCGACAGTTTTTCCTGCAACTCCATCTTGCAATTGCAGGTATATATTTACAAAGCCTGACTCAATACCATTGGGATCGGCCCAGTCATTGTCGTCCCGGTTAGCCGCATTTTCCAGCGTACCCAAAGAAAGTATTACTTCGGCCTTAACATCAGACGAGGGGGGCTGTTCATACACTCCGGTAATTGTATAGTCTGTGTTGCCAAACTGGTTGCTCACCGTAATGGTGTTGTTAATGCTATTGTTTTTACCGAAAAGTTTCTGGCTCATGCCGGTAGAAATAGCTACGGTATTGGGCAAGGACAGGGATGCATTGCCAGCTTTCAGTGGAAAAGAAAACATTTCCAGGAAGGCTGCATCAGCATAAATTATGTTGTTTTCCCGAAATATTTTGGGCGCTTCATTGTTTTCTCCCTGATAGGTTAGCACGCCACCGGCAATCCCATCTGCAACACGGGAATAATTCTCAATACCTGGTATTTCTTTTTTTACAACCGGCGCAAAGCCGGGAGGGAGGTAATATTCGGTAGTGCCATTGGCAGCCTGCAGGTTTACCCGGTATAAGTTATCAAAGTTTTCATTGTAGCGGTTTGCACTCCATTCGGCAGCAACAAATTGCATTATAAAAAGAAAGACGGTTATACCAAGTGCAAGGCCACCTATATTAATAAGCGTGAACTGGCGGTTGCGCCAAAGATTTCTGAAAGGTATTTTAAAATAATTTTTTATCATGTTTTTTTGTTATCGGCTTTCAGCGATCAGCGATCAGCTTTGAACTGTATTTATGATAATTCTATGTTCTTTCAAAGGCTCTCCGCCGATTTCCGATAGCTGATAGCTGACGGCTACCTTATACCAAAATATTCTCTGTAACTGTTTCTCCATCCAGCATACGAATGATGCGATGGCTGTACCGGGCATCATGCTCGCTATGGGTAACCATAATAATGGTAGCGCCTTGTTCATTCAGGTCTGTTAGCAGTTGCATTACCTCATTACCGTTAGAGGAATCAAGATTACCCGTTGGCTCATCGGCCAGTATCAATTTTGGGTTGTTTACCACCGCCCTGGCTACAGCCACTCTTTGTTGCTGTCCGCCAGAAAGCTGTTGTGGAAAGTGATTGCGGCGGTGCATGATCTGCATCTTATCCAGCACTTCTTCCACTCTTTTTTTTCTTTCTGCTGTTTTTACGCCGGTGTAAATAAGCGGGAGTTCCACATTTTCAAATACGGTAAGCTCATCAATGAGGTTAAAGCTCTGGAATACGAAACCAATATTGTGTTTGCGTAGCTCCGCTCTTTTGCGTTCATTAAAATGCGCCACTTCAGTACCGTTGAAAACGAAACTGCCTCCATCCGGGTCATCCAGCAACCCAAGTATATTTAACAAAGTAGATTTGCCACAGCCAGAAGGGCCCATGATAGCTACGAACTCACCCTCTTTTACTTTTATAGAAAGTTTGTTAAGTGCAACGGTTTCTACTTCTTCCGTGCGGTAAATTTTGTCCAGTTCAGAAATTTTTATCATTTGTATTTTTTTTTAGCGGTGAGCTATGAGCTGTGAGCTTTGAGCTGTGAGCTTTGAGCTGTGAGCTATGAGCTGTGGGCTATGAGCTATGGGTTATACTTATTATCTTGTTAGAAAAATTTGTAATTCAATTTTTAAATATTTTAGCATGCGTGATTATACAAAATTGGAGTCTTGGCAACGTAGCCATCAACTTACCTTAAAAATTTATCTTGCTTCCAAAACCTTTCCTAAGGAAGAAATATTTGGTCTCACTTCTCAAATGCGGCGATCATCTTCCTCCGTGCCAACAAATATTGCCGAAGGGTGTGGGAGAAATACAAATCCGCAAACCCGTCATTTTTTCGACATTGCTTTAGGCTCCCTCTCCGAACTTCAGTATCAAATTTTGCTGAGCAAAGATTTGAATTACATTCCTGAATCTTTAGCTCTTAAACTTCTTGCCGAGGCAAATGAAGTAAGGAGAATGATCTATGCCTATCACCAAAAACTCAAATAACTCACCGCTCACATCTCAATGCACTAGCTCACAGCTTATGGCTCACCTCTCACCGCTCACCTCTCACCCCTCACAGCTTATGGCTCACAGCTCACTCCTCATAGCTCACCGCTCACTCCTCAAAGCTCATTGCTGTTTCCTCACTCCTTCTTCAACACCAATTCCTGCATATCCCCATAATTTTCATAACTGGATGTTACCACTTTCTCGCCAGGGGCAAGGCCTTGTATCACTTCGTAGAAATCAGGATTTTGCCTGCCCAGCTGAATGTCTACCTTGTACGCTGTTTTACCATCCGCTGCCACTTTGAAGATCCAGTTGCCGCCGGTTTGCTGGTAAAAGCCGCCTTTAGGTAATAGCAGTGCTTGTGTTTCATCGCTCAATGCCAGACGTATTTGCAGCGTTTGTCCCCGCCTGATACCGGACGGCACCGCTTCTTCAAATTCCATATCAACCTGAAAGCGGCCGTTGGTAACCTGCGTAAATACTTTTTTTATTCTTAATGAATAATCTTTGCCAGCGATGCTTGCCGTACCTGCCAGGCCAGTAAAAATCCGGGAAATATAATGTTCATCAATATCCACTCTTACTTTATAGCCGCTCATTACGTCAATCTGGCCAAGGCGTTCGCCTTTGTTTTTCGATTGGCCGATCTCTGCATCAAGCGATGTTAACTGTCCGTCAATAGGCGCTCTTACAATAAGATCTCCCACTTTCTTGCGCATTACCTGCAAGGCATTTTGCGTACGTGCAAACGATTGGCGGGCCTGATCAACTTCCTGGTTGGTAGAGAGTGAATCTTTTTTCAGTACCTGGCTGGCGAGCTTTTTCTTTTCAAGCTGGTAGTTGTAATTATTTTCTGACTGCTTAAATTCCTGGGAGCCTATCACTTTTTCAGCAAATAATTTTTTGTTGAGTTTATACATCCGTTCGGCTTCTTTTAATGCATTGTCAACATCGGTGTACTGGTTTAATTTACCAATTGTATTTTGTTGTGCAGCATTGCGGGAAATCTGCATTTGCGTAAGCAGGTTAAACACCGATGTTTCCTGGTTTACCAGGCTTAGCTCCAGGTCGGTATTGCTAAGCCGTAAGATAGGCTGGCCTTTTTTCATCAAGGCACCATCTTCCGCAAATTTTTCTTCTACCCGGCCACCTTCCAATGCATCCAAATAAATGGTAGTTATCGGCAGCACAACGCCGTTCACCGGTATAAATTCCTGGAAACTTCCTTTCTTTATTTCACTGATGCTAATCCTGTCGGCATTTACATTTAGTTTGCTGTTGCCAGAAGTGTAGTACCAACTGGCAAATATCAGGGCAACTAAACCAACTGTGGCAGCTATCCAGGTTAATCTTTTTTTACTCCATTTTTTTTGTGGTACTACTCTGTCCATACTGGGTTGAATGTTTGTTTGGCTATGATAAGGTCCTTCTTTTAAAAAATCAGTTTGTTGGTTGTTTGTTGTTGTACTACTGCTGTGCCAGATTGTTATAGTTTGGCAATCAGCAAGATACAAACTCCTGTTTTTACAAACTGTTCGTTTTTGATACAGTTCCTGTGCGGTTTCGATACAGGAGATCAAGAACATTGAACAGCAGCATTTTAAAGAAACCTGCGCCTTGCTACACCTGTTGTGCTCTTGCGCCTTATGTTCCATAGTTCGGCTGAAGAAAATATTCTTTCTTGGGAAGATGCCTGTTGCCTGGTAGAAAATGCAGTTTCCGCTTTTTCAATTTTGTTTACCAGGATGTAATTTTTTTCTGTTGAATGTTTTTGTGCGATGTTCATGACTGTACTTTTTAAATTTATTATTTTATTTTGGTGATCGCTAAATTGCTCGTGAAAGCTGTGCCAGAATGTAACTTGCTGTTTTACAGGAAGGCTTTACAGCGCTGGCATTTGTAGCTGTTCGGTTATGATACACTGCATATACGATTTTGATACAGTAAAAGTAACTTTCCTAAAGCAGGTAGTGATGCAGCCAATCTTTTGTATTATTGCAGCGTTATAAAAATTATATTAAGTTCCTGTTATGAATTTAAAAAATGCATCCATACTGGTAATTGATGATGATACGGATGTTTTAACGGCCGTTCGCTTGTTGTTAAAAACTGAAGCCAGGAAGGTAGTGGCAGAAATAAATCCTGAGAATATGCCTGCACTTTTATCAGAGCAGAATTTTGATGTTGTATTGCTGGATATGAATTTTAAAAGTAGCATCAATACCGGTAACGAAGGCATATTCTGGCTAAAAAAAATAAAAGAACTCAACAGCACCATTGCCGTTATTATGATTACGGCCTACGGCGATATAGACCTTGCGGTAAGAAGCTTAAAAGAAGGTGCTGCAGATTTTATTGTAAAACCCTGGCATAATGAAAAATTGCTGGAGACGATAAAAGGCATTTTAAAAAGTAAGGGTAAACCTTTGGGAACATCGGTGGCATCAAAAGGAAGTATTACTGCAGAAATGTTGGGTGAATCTGAAGCGCTGAATGATATTTTTTTTAAGATTGAAAAAGTGGCGCCAACTGACGCTAATATTTTTATTCTTGGCGAGAATGGTACCGGTAAAGATCTTATTGCAAAAGCCGTTTATGAAAATTCATTAAGAGCAGGCAAGCCTTTTATTAAAGTGGATGTGGGTGCGCTTACTGAAACCTTGTTCGAAAGCGAATTATTCGGCCATAAAAAAGGAGCCTTTACAGGAGCCGCCGAAGAAAGAGAAGGACGATTTGAAGCAGCAAATGGTGGCACTTTATTTTTAGATGAAATAGGAAATATCACCATGCAGCAACAGGCTAAACTGCTAAGCGTTTTACAAAACCGGCAGGTAAGCAGGGTGGGCAGTAACCAGGCAACTAATTTAGACATAAGGCTGATATGTGCCACCAACTTGGCTTTGAGCGAACTGGCAGATGAGAGTAAGTTTAGGAAAGACCTTATTTACCGCATTAATACCGTAGAGATTGTAGTACCGCCATTAAGAGAACGGGGTGATGATGTTATTTTGCTGGCAAAGCATTTTGCAAAGGTTTATGCGGCCAAATACCTGAAAGCTACCCCACAACTGGAAACTTCCGCAACAGACAAATTAAGTAAATACCATTTCCCCGGCAACGTAAGGGAATTGCAGTATAGCATGGAGCGGGCCATTATTATGCTGGAAGGAAACAGTATAAAAGACAGTGATATTATTTTTTCTCCCATTGAAAAGGCCTCAAAAACAGCCCCGGAAATAAAGAACATGAACCTGGGCGTGGTAGAAAAAAATACCATTCTAAAAGTGATTGAAAAACACAATGGCAATATTTCGAAAGCTGCACGGGAGCTGGGTATTACCCGTACAGCGTTGTACCGTAGATTAAGTAAATATGATCTTTAAAAAATACGACTGGAACTTCCTTGGGCGCTTTGTGCTGCTATTTACCACCATGGCTGCGGCGGCATTATTGTTATCATTCGGGTTGTACAGTTTTAGCATATTGGCCATTGGAGGTATGATATACCTTGCTGCAGATCTATATAATTTTGTGAGCAAAAGCAAAGTGGAGTTAGACCAGTTTGTAGAGTCGGTACACTACCGCGATTTTTCAAGACACTTTGATGAGAAGAATGCACCTGCTGCTGTGCAGCCTATGCGAAAAGGTTTCAACGAAATTAACAGTACATTCAAAATTATAACCAGGGAAAGGGAAACCCAGTACCAATATTTGCAAAAGATACTGGAGCTGGTAGATACCGGCATCCTTTCTTACGAACATGCAGCAGGCGATGTTATGTGGATGAATGAAACCCTGAAAAAGATGCTGAACATCCCTTACCTGAAAACGATTCAGTCGCTTGAAAAAAGAGATGAGCTGCTTTACCAGGAGATTATGGGACTAAAACCCGGGGAGAACAAAGTACTAACATTAACTATTTATAAGAACCCGGTGAAAGTATTATTGTCAGCGACTGCTTTTCAAACGGAGCAAAAAATATTTAAGCTCATCGCTTTTCAGAATATTAATGAAGCATTGGATGAGTCTGAATCTAATGCATGGCAAAAGCTGTTAAGTGTAATGACCCACGAGATCATGAATTCAATTGCACCGATATCATCCCTTGCCGATACATTAAAGCACCGGTTGCAATCATCACTAAAAGAATTGAACAACAATTCCGGTTCGCTTGAAGACCTGGAACTTGGCATTGAAACCATCAGGCGCAGGAGCGAAGGCTTGTTTAAGTTTGCAGAAACATACAGGAACCTAAACAAGATTATTACACCTAACCTGCAAAAAATTTACGTGAGAGATTTGTTTGAAAACCTGCACAGCCTGATGCAGCCAACCCTTCTGCAAAAAAATATTGAGATGGATATCATCCTGAAAGATCCTGATTTGCAATTGCTGGCAGACGCTGACCTGGTTGAACAGGTACTCATAAATTTAATCCTTAATGCTACCGAAGCATTG
>JBBSKH010000056.1:0-24298 GCA_038256495.1 Chitinophagales bacterium | reverse complement strand
TTGAATTTTTATGTGCTTGATATATTTAGTATCAGCAGGTTCCGCAATTGGCGGAATAACTTTATTGATGGCAAGACTGATCTCGTTGCTGTTGGCAGGATCGAAATGAATTTTAATCGGTGTAGAATATATGTTACCAGGTGCCTCGTTCCAGTGCTGTCCTTCGCCCCTGTCCATGGGCAACTTAACTGTATGGCCTGTTTTTAAATGAAAGGTTTCATATTTATGCAGCAAGGCCTGCACATAATAATCGCCGGCAGGAATATCCTGCAGTCTTTCTACCGGGTAACCGAATGCGCTTACGCCTACCAGTTGGCTTTGCCCGGGCTGCCAATTGTTGACATCAATGCCAAATACCATTTGGGTATTGGCAGCATCACTTATTTGGAAACGAGGTTCTTTAGCAGGATCAGTTGACAGCAGCAATAACAACCTGCCATCTAAAGGGGATTGTTCCAGCCCGGGAGCGATTGTAATTCTGAAACTTTGTGCAACAGCAGCATGTAACGCAGTTAGCATGCAGATGAATAGTAAACTCTTTCTCATATTAGTAGATTGAGTTATAAATATAATCAATCCCTTTACATGATTGAAAATGTTTGGGTGCATTTCAAATTCGCTTGGCGTACTTCCTGTGGCTATCCCCGGTAGCTGTACCCACCAAACGGTGACATTTTGAAATGCAACTGTTTGCGGCGGGCTATTTTATAAACAAGAGTAATACTGTGAGCAGTATACCTGCCAGAGTAAAATATAATCCCTTTTTAAAAATGGTAGTTTTAGGCATAAACATCCAGAAAGAAGACAACACAAAAAATAACAATGATGCCCCAAAAAAGATGTTAAGGTAAAATAATGGATGCTTTGTATTGGCCTTGTGCAACTTTGTCATTTTCTCTAGTACCAACGGTAAAGATTGTACGCTATAACTTACATTGCCTGTAGCCTTATTATAATTGCCTTGTTTAAAATATTGCAGGTTTGCACTTGTGCTGTCGATGCTCAGATTATTGATTTTTATTGCTTTTCCAAGGGCTGCTGTATCCAGGTTAGCTTCCAGTTTTTTCTCTACCAGTTTATCGGTTTTCAAAAAAGCTGTATCCCTGAAGATGAGTATGATTCCGCTTAATGCATACATTGCCATAATACCTGCCAGGAAAAAACCGAGGTAACGGTGGTATATCCTTATGGTTTTGCCTGTTACTGATCCGCCTTTCATTTGTTTTTTTAGTTTGCTGCAAAGAAAAGGGATCACTAGTAAACTAAACTGACGGATCGGGAAAAGATAAGGAGTGATTTTATAGAATCGGGAAAAATTGCTGAGTTGTATAAAGTCAAAACCGGCAGTTCCGTATTTGTTATTTCTTGCCGGGTTTGAATACTTCTTCACTCCAGTTGCTATTTCTCCTTAACTATCATAGATACTTCAACAATTAGTTTATTATTGTTATTATTAATAATGCGCAGCGTAACCCTGCCGGGCTTTACACCCCGTATAATATAGTCTCCGTCGCTGTTCAGGGGCGTTACCGTGCCTGAAGATATTTGAAGCGTAATTTTTTCGCTTTTTATTTTTTTGACAGCTAAGCTCAACCTGTTATCGGTGTCTGCAAATAAGGTGAAAGGTTTTTTTGTAACAATTTCAATCCGGTCATCTTCCACTACAAAAGTTATCGGCTGTATTCGATAAGCATTTACATTTCTACCAGACTGACTGGCGGGCAACCATTTTCCCGACTTTCTCATAATTCTTATCACTTCCTGTTCCATGCCGTAACCTTCTTTGGTTTCTGCAACTATATCAGATACGGTGCCATCCATACCCACAATAAACCTAACTAACACAGTATATGCCCCGATTGGTGCATTATTTTTTACCGGCACATCCGACTTCAGGTTCTTTATTAGAAAATCCTTCCAGGCGCTAAGACCTCCAGGAAATGAGGCTTCAACTTCAACTGATTTGAATACTTTATCCTCTTGCGTCGTTGTGGTCTCTTGCTGAGCAATTGCAGGACAGATTAAGATCAACATAAAAGATGTAATTATTACAATTGATTTCATGGGTACATTTTTTTTTCGAAAGTAGCGGTTTTATCGTTTCAACAAATATTAATTTAGCAACAAATCCATAGTTTTTTATCATCAGGTATTTTGAAAAAAGCCCCCGGCAAAACCGGGGGCCATAATCTCAAAAAAACCAATGGTTATTTTTTAATAAACATCCTGGTAATTATTCCTTCATCAGTTGTAAATGCGGCAATGTACATGCCCGGTTTCAGCGCCGAAACATCCAGGCTGCTGCCATTCTTAACATTGTTGAATTGCTTTACCACGGCACCATTCGCCCCGTAGATACGAAGGGTTTCCACTTCTTCTGCAGTTTGAACGGTCAGGCTGTTAGTTACCGGGTTAGGATATAACAACAGGTAAGTCCTGTTCTCATCTGCATCCAAACCGGTACGGGTAAACGATAATAATTCGCAGGTGGGCGAAGGTTGATCTCCCAATGACTGGCCTGGAGTATTAGAGCCTGTTACTACCACCTGGTCAATGTATACGAGATCCGTATTATCGCTGGCATCGCAGGTAAACCGGAACTGTGCATTGGTTGGGAATACCACCCCGCTGATGGGAACCGTTGCATGGTAAAATCCATTGTTGTTGAAACTGCTGCCGGCTACATAATTGGCTACCACGACCCAAGTACTACCGTTGAAATAGCTTAGAGAAAAATCCTCCCCGTTTTCCATGCTTGTTGCATAGAAATAAAAATCCACCACCAGGTTATTGTAACTGCTCACATTATATGCAGCCGAGGTCATAGAAGATGCAATGCCAGAATTATCCCTGATGTAAATAGAATAACTACCCTCGTAAGAACGGGTACCGGTATAGCGTGCACAATCACCTCCACCATCTATCCAGCCGTCCCAACAAAGTGGAAAAAGAAATAAATATCATCGAAAATTTCTTCCCTTATAAAATACCGCTTCTTCTTCGTTTCCCCTCAATACAGGCTTGTTATGTTGCGCATGAGTGGGTATACTTTTTTCATCTGCAAAAGCAAGTGTTAGCACCTGTGGGTCATTTTGATGCGCAGGAGTTAACCGTCTCAGCAACGGCGAAAAATTATGGCATGACTGTACAATAACATGAATCACTTCTCCTTCCACCTGCAGTTTACCTTCTACCATTATCAACCTTGATTGCAACACTTCTTTGCGGTACTTTTCAAATAGCTTTTCAAAAATAACGAGGTTGGCAAAGCCAGTTTCGTCTTCTATGGTCATAAAGCAAACTCCCTTGGCTGTTCCAGGGCGTTGCCTCACCAACACCAAGCCGGCTACCTTAACGCTAGCGCCATTTTTTAAATTACTTAATCCCTTTGTAGATACAATATCCAATTGCTGCAGTTTATCTCTTACAAAACTTACCGGGTGTGCTTTTAATGATAATGCAGTAGCAGCATAATCATGTACCACATGTTCTGATGTTTGCATAACAGGTAATGTAATATTTTCCTTTACCGCATCTGCGGCAGGCTGCCCCTGATACATATGCTGTGGTCTGTCTTTAGTACTTACTTCCCACAAAGCCTGCCTCCGATCGAGACCAATGGAACGGAAAGCATCAGCATCCGCCAGCCTTTCTAATGCCGCTTCCGGAAGACCGATATCCCTTAACGCATTTATAGAAGTATAGGAAGTTTGCCGGTGAGATAAGAGGACTTGCATGTCTTCCTGCCTCATTCCTTTTACCTGGCGAAAACCGAGGCGGAGTACACAAAAACGACCGTCTTTTTCTTCCAGGTTATTATCCCAGTAAGAGCAATTTATATCTACCGGTTTGATAGTTACTCCATGATTTTTTGCATCTCCAATCAATTGTGCAGGCTGGTAAAAACCCATGGGCATGCTGTTAAGGATAGCTGCAGCAAATACATCCGGGTAATAACATTTCAACCAGCTGCTTACATACACCAGCAAAGCAAAACTGGCAGCGTGACTTTCAGGAAAACCATAACTACCAAAGCCTTCCAGTTGTTTAAATACCCGCTGTGCATAGGCTTCCTCGTATCCCCTATCCGTCATTCCTTTTACGAGTTTGTGTTGAAATTTTGAAACCAGCCCTTTGGCTTTAAACGTGGCCATGCTGCGGCGAAGTTCATCTGCTTCTGAAGGCGTAAACCCAGCCGCCACAATAGCGATCTTCATAGCCTGTTCCTGGAAGAGCGGCACACCCAATGTGCGCCCCAGGATCTCCTCTAGTTCTTTAGATGGATAAGTGACCGGTTCTTCGCCGTTGCGCCGGCGTAAATAAGGATGCACCATATCGCCCTGTATGGGCCCGGGCCTTACGATGGCCACTTCTATTACGAGGTCGTAAAAACATCGTGGCCGCAATCGGGGCAGCATAGATTGTTGTGCCCTGCTTTCTATCTGGAACACGCCAATGGTATCTGCATGGCAAATCATCTCATAAACTACGGGATCATCCTGCGGAATATTGGCGAGTGTAAGCTGCAAACCATGATGATCACGGGCAAGGTCAAACGCTTTCCTGATGCAGGTGAGCATACCCAATGCCAGCACATCAATTTTCATAAATCCCAATGCATCAATATCATCTTTGTTCCATTCAATGCAGGTGCGGTCTGCCATGCGGGCATTTAAAATAGGACAGAGGTCAGAAAGCTTTCCATTAGTGATAACAAACCCGCCGGTATGCTGACCCAACTGCCGTGGAAAACCCATGAACTCACGGGTTAGCTGCAACACTTTTACCAGGTGAGCATCCCCGGGATCAATGCCTTGCTCCTGCAACTGCTTCCCCTCAAACCAATCATCTGTAAAATGCCAGATGGACCCTGAGATACGGTTGATAATATCTACGGATAAACCCATCGCCTTGCCCACATCCCTGATGGCACCTTTCTGGTGCTGCTGCGTAACAGTAGCTACAATGGCCGCACGATCTCTGCCATATTTATTGTAGATATATTGAATGACTTCTTCCCTCCTTTCGTGTTCAAAATCTACATCTATATCAGGTGGTTCATTGCGTGCCGAAGAAATAAAACGCTCAAAGAGGAGATCAAATTTGGTGGGATCCACCGATGTAATACCCAGGCAATAGCAAACCGTAGAATTGGCTGCCGAGCCACGCCCCTGGCATAAAATGTTTTGCTGCCTGGCAAAGCGAACTATATCATGCACGGTTAAAAAGTAAGCAGCATAATTCATCTCTTCAATAAATACCAATTCATGTTTTATGGCCTTACTGATGCTTTCCGGAATACTGGCACCATAACGCTCATGTGCACCCTCCCAGGCCAGTACTGTTAATTCTTCTTGCGGTGAACGGCCAGCAGTTGTGATCTCTTCGGGATATTCGTATACCAGTTCATCCAGTGAAAAAACACAATCATTTGCAATTGTTGCAGCACGTTCAATTGCTTCGGGATATTGCCGAAACAACCTTTGCATTTCTCCTTCAGGTTTCAGGAATCTTTCTGCATTAGGGTGCAGGCGAAAGCCTGCATTATATATCGTACATTTTTCCCGGATGCAGGTAACCACATCCTGCAAACGCCTTCGCCCTGCTTCGTGATAATGCACATCATTGCTGGCTACTAAGGGCACATTCAGTTCCTGTGATAACTGCGCCAGGCGGAATAAATATTTATGATCATTGCCCTGGTATTTGCGGGTAATGGCTATGCTGAGATGGTTACCAAATTGTTGCCGGTATTCTTGTATGGCTGGTGCTACAGAAGTGTCCAGTTCAAAATCTTCATTTAATTCGCCGGGTGGCAGCACTATAAAATGTATGTTGCCTGCAACGGCAAATACATCTTTTTTATAAAGGAAACATTCGCCTTTTGGTGCACGGCGGTTGCCAGTTGTAAGCAGGTTTGATAACTGCGCATAGGCTGCCTTGTTAGCAGGTAATGCAAGCAGGGGTAATCCATCCAGCAGATCGAGGCGACAACCAACAATAATGCGGATGCCGAGTTTCTTTGCAGCAGCATGTGCCCGAACGATGCCTGCCAATGTATTACGATCTGTGATAGCAATTGCACTATAACCTAATATGGCCGCCTGTTCTACCAGTTCTTCGGGGTGAGAAGCGCCCCGAAGAAAACTGAAATTACTGGTAACCTGTAGTTCAACATAACTTTCCTTCTCTTCTTCTGGAAGGAGAGTTAGTTTTTCTTTATTGTGATGATCATTTTTATTCTCTTCCATTTGCAAATCCCTGATTAATCAACGAGCAATACTTTTTATCTCACAGCTAAGAAAAATATCCATGCAGGTACCAGCGCTGGTTATTAGCTGCGTCATAATGCCCCAACCTGAATATCCAGTAACGTTTACCCGATTCATCTTCTACATAATAATAATCCCGGTGAAACCCTTCCTGCAGCCACCATTCTGCTTCTATCCGCTCAGGACCATCAGCTTTGCTAATTATATGCAATACGCCGTTATGCCTGAAGTTCATGGGTGGATAATCAGGTACAGGTGCAGTAACCTGGATAAGAACCGGATGTGGCAATAACTGCAATGGCCTGGGTTTATTAATTACCCAACTTGTGTTAGCAACCTCTTGCAGAGAATTAGCGGGTTTGTAGGAACGTTCCGGCCAGTAATGTTCAGCGGGCAAAAATCGCCTGATGCGTTCCTGGCCAAATTTACCAGCAATACGATCCAGCAATTCTGCCAGTTCGGTTTCGGTTGCAGCAGTACCGTTAGCAAACAAAGCTTCCTGCCAGGGATCCAGCTCTTCTACCACCGGTGCATCCAGCACAAATAATTCTATGCCAGGTGCAGGAGTAATAGTGGTGATATGCTCTTCCAGCAAACGAAATAAATGCAATGGGTTGCAGGTAGGCCGGTTTGTTCCTATGCTTACCTGTTCTGTTTTTCCATCTGTGCGATAACAACTGAAAATGGCTTTCCTCAGCCCCTTTTCTGCTTTCTGCAGACGGCTGCATAAACTATCCAGTAATCGTTTTAATGCTATGCGTATACCCGTAGCCGTTAAAATGGGCTCCATACTGGGAAGCCTTTCACTATACTCGATAGCAGGTTGTACGGGTAAGAGCATTTCTTCTTTATTTCCCATGGCTTCATCCAGCCGCTGTAGTAAACTGTCACCAAAGCGGCGCCTTAAAGCGGTTCGGGGCATTTGTACAAAACAAGCAATCTGCCGAAGACCTAATTTATCCAATTGTGCAGCTATTGAATCTTCAATCCGCAATGAGGAAGGAGGCAAAGGCAGCAATACTTTTGCATGCATCCCAGGCTCAACAATAGATAATCCATTTCCATAACGGGCCATGGCCCATGCTGCACCAACCGTATCGGCCATAGCTAGTTTTACATTATAACCCAATGCTGCAAGCCGGTTTTGAATTTCTTGTAAATAATTAGTTTCTCCTCCCCAGAGATGCGGGCAACCACTAACATCCAGCAACAAACCATCGGGCAGGTTGATGGCCACCACCGGTGTAAAACGGTAACACCATGCAGCAAGCCCATTCAATAAAACAGCAGCCCTTTTTTCTTCATCATCAAAATATTGTAAGGTTGGCAATACTGCTCTTGCATCTGCCAATGCCATACCCAATAAAACAGATTGCGCAATTGCAGTTTTGCTGGCAGCGGTAATGATCATTCTTCCATGGCTTGATGTTACCAACACAAATGGCAGACCTGCCAATACAGGTTTTCGCCGAACATGCCAGTCTGTTTTTAAATAACAAAACCAAATTGAAATATATCGCTTTTGCATATCAACCCGTTTTGGTTTGCACCTGCCGGGGCACTACGATGAGTTTATTGAAGGAACGGAAATTTCCAGATTGAAAGGCAATGAGCCAGTTGCCTGGTTTACCATTCTTAACTTTTTCAAGCTGTACATTCCAGCAGGGAAATCCCACACCTGGTAAACCGGGTATTGTAACTGCAGGCACAGCAGTTATTTTCCAACGGGTAATAAATGCAGTAGTTACCTGACTGCGGTTGGTTTGTCTTAATAAGAAACCAGTCACTTTCGATTTTTCAACCGCCAGTTGTAAACGCCTGCTGGCTGTAAAGCTGATGCCTTGCACATCGCCTATTACAGCCGCAAGTCCCTGGCATTTCAACGCTTCCTCCATGGTCCACAAAATTTCTTTTTCTTTTTGAAGCTGTATAAAAATGACTTTATCAGGATCAATACCATAAGCCTTTAATGCCGGGGGAAAGATATGCTGCGATGGTCCCACCCATATACTCATTCCATCTTTTTGCATTAGGGTTGCCAGCAAGCCACTTACAAAACCATTGGTTGCTGCTGCATCTTCGGGGCTATCATACAGGAACTCATGCACCACACCCCAGGGAAACTGACTTCCAGGGAATGCATGTAGCATTTGCCCCAAACCAGGAGCAGGAACATCACTATTGCTACAGGATTTATAACCCTGCATGCTGGCAATTTCCTTTTTTAACTGTGCAATAATGGCCGCTTTTGCTGCTGACATACCCTGAATTTTATTCCAGCTTAATTATGCTGGAATAGCAAATTTACTAATTTATTTAGTATTTAATACTAAAATAAATGGCCAATAATATAGCCACTAATAGATTAAATCGGAGGTATCATAAAAAAAGCAGCCTGTTCCTAAGAACTTAAAATTAGAAAAATAATTATGTGTAAAATATGATGGACCAACAACTGTATAAAGTTATTGTTATGGCAAATTTTGAGCAGCTACTTTTGCCTGGTTCAACGAATCCCGCTTTGCCTGCACTTGTAAAATTTCCTGCAGGTAAGGCTGAATAATTTTCTCTAACTCCGTTGTTTCTATATCTAGTGCATGTGGGTTTGCCATTAACTGAAGCCATGGTTTCTTCCCATCAAAATCATAGGCACCAAAAACGATCACCGGCGTTCCTTTTACTGCAACTGTTTGCGGATCACTTAGTTTCCATTGATCGGCCCAGCTATAAAGATAACGGGCATCCGCATCCTGCAACCGAAGGCATGAATGTGATGCGGGATATCCTGGTAATGCATACTGGTGCCAACCCACTCCCTGTCGGTTAGCAATATTAAAATTCCAATAAAGATCCCATTCATCATTAACAGTACTGATGGTATGTTCTGCTTTCCAATTGGTAAAGAAAAGCCCCGTAGGTGTCAGCCTGCCTTTCCTTCCCATATTTACAGGGCCGGTCTTTTCTAAAACACCATTTTTATATGCAGCAAAAACCTGGGTGGGGTAAGAAAACAAAACAATTTTATTTACCGGCGCCAGTACTTCCAATTCCAATGGAAATGGCAGGTACTGCGGCAAACTGAACGCAAAACTATCAGGAACTACAATAGAATCTATCCTGCGCAAGTGACTATTATCTGTTCTGTTTAATGCCGTAACGATGTTCATCATAGCCGTATCCTTCTTATTATCTTTCAGCCATTCTTTTGAGGAAACAAGCTGGTAGTGTATCTCCGGTTTTGGAGGTAGTTTTTTTATTTCCGGTGTATCTTTTACTACGACCGGAATGGTTAGCTGTTGGTCGGAAGTTGGCGCACTATCTGCTTGATCGTTGCAGGCGGCAACAAAGCTCAATGATGCTATAATTGTCATAAAAAATACATTCCGTAAATGCACGGAAACCGAGGTAAGGAAATACTTTTCTTGCATACCATAATATACGTAATCAACAGCATTACAAATTCAATTATTACATATCTTTTTAATCGAGAGCATCAAGATAACTTACTTATAACAATATTGTGATGGTTTTCCAAGCCCCATAGCTCTTGCGCTATTTTTGTATCTTAAGCCAAATATTCACCGGGCAAAAAACTTTTTTACTTTTTTTGAAATTAAACCTGTTAGCACATAGCAAAGGCCGGGGCCTCGTTGCTTTTGCATTTTATTTTGCAGAAGGCGTACCCATTGGTTTTATCTGGTGGGCCATGCCCACCCTTATGCGCCGTGAAGGTATTGGAGTAGATGTTATAGGAAGTTTTACAGCTTTGTTAACCTTACCCTGGATCTTTAAATTTTTATGGGCACCCCTGGTGGATACATTCCGAACAGCACATTTCGGTTTTAAAAAATGGATCGGCACCTGCCAGTTGCTCATGTGCTGCAGCCTGCTGCCATTGCTGTTTATACCGTTAGCAGGCAACAGTACTGTTTGGATCAGTTGTTTGTTTTTGCACTCGCTGTTTGCTGCTACGCAAGATGTTTCGGTGGATGCGCTCGTTATTAATATTGTGGCAACAAATGAAACAGGAAAGCTGAACGGCTTTATGCAGGCAGGCATGCTGCTGGGCAGGAGCCTGTTTGGCGGAGGCGCTTTGTTGATTGCCCAACAATTGGGGGTACAAGTCACTATCGGTTTTATGATAATTGCCATAATGAGTACGATGCTCTTGTTGATTTTTATGAAAGAGCCAACAATCGCAATTAGTGAGCGCAGTACTTTTCCTGATTTCAGAAAAAAACTGGCAGTTGTTTTTAGCAGTAAGTACACCTGGTTTGCTTTAGCCTTTGCATTAACTGCTGCGGCTGCATTTGAGGCAGCAGGCGCTTTTGCCGGCCCGCTCTTCACCGATCTGGGCATGAGTGAAGGCAGGATCGGCTTTTTCTTTGCCGTTCCCGTGGTAGTGGCCATGTTAGTTGGCGGTTTAGCAGGTGGTGCCATCAGCGACCGTATCGGGAGGAAAAAAGCTGTCAGCATTTTCTTAGGCGGCTTCGTAATAATGGTAACTGCCATAGCAGTTACAGGGTTGCTAAAAACCGCCGTGCTGCCAGAAATAAAAATGTTGCTTTATACGATGATGTACTTTTTTACCGGCATGTTTACTGCTGCTTCCTATGCATTGTTTATGGATATTACCGATCCGAAGATCGGTGCCACCCAGTTTAGCAGCTTTATGGCAGCCACCAATGGCTGTGAAGCCTGGGCCGTTTTCACTACAGGAATTGTAGCCGCATCTGCTGGCTATGCCATAGCATTTTTATTGATGTGTGGGGCTTCGCTTATCAGCCTGTTATTCCTGGTACGGCTTCCCGGCTCATCTAACAGCAAAGCATAATTGCTGTATGCGATAATAATTCTGGCTAAAAGAAGTTTTATTTATTTAAGCGTTGTTCAAGATCGAGATTATATTTGGCAGCCGTATCTTTTGCCAGTTGATAACCGGCATCGGCATGCCTGATCACGCCCATGCCGGGGTCGTTCCTTAACACCCGGCTAAGCCTGGCCGCAGCTTCCTCCGTACCATCTGCAACAATCACCATACCTGCATGAATACTGTAGCCCATACCTACGCCACCGCCGTGGTGCAGACTTACCCAGCTAGCGCCGCCTGCGGTATTTACCAATGCATTTAATATGGGCCAGTCCGCTACTGCATCACTACCATCCATCATGGCTTCGGTTTCCCTGTTCGGACTAGCCACGCTGCCGGTATCCAGGTGATCTCGCCCGATAACGATCGGCGCTTTTACTTTTCGGGTTCGTACCAGCTCGTTAAAAGCAAGGCCGGCTTTTTCCCTGTCGCCCTGCCCTATCCAGCATATGCGTGCCGGCAATCCCTGGAAGGCGATCTTTCCCTGCGCCAGTTTAAACCAACGTATCAGCGAAGGATTATCAGCAAAGAGTTCCATCATCACCGCATCCGTAACGGCAATATCAGCAGGGTCGCCGCTCAGGGCAGCCCAACGGAAAGGCCCTTTACCTTCACAAAACAACGGACGGATATAAGCTGGAACAAAGCCGGGAAACAATCCTCCTGCATCTCCTTTGGGAGAGCGGGACTTCAATGAACTATATTCAGCAGCAGGAGTGTTCTTCATTTCGTATTCTATTGCCCTTGCACGAATGTTATTGCCATAGTCGAAAGTGATGGCGCCCTTGTCCATCAGTTGCAGCATCAGTTGCACATGCAGGTACATCGATTCATAACTGCGATCAATATACGCTTCGGGATCTTGCTCCCGGAGAATATTAGCCTGCTCGTTTGTTAAGGTATGCGGCACATAACCTATTAAAGGATCATGGGCACTTGTCTGGTCGGTCAATGTATCAGGTATCATTCCTCTTTCAAGCAAACGTTGCAAAAGTTGAACAGCATTGCACAACACGCCAATGCTGATGGCTTTGCCTTCCTGTTTGTATTGCAATGCGGCATCTATGGCAGCATCTATATCAGTATATTTTTCATCCAGGTACTTTGTTTCAATACGCTTATCAATACGCCACTCTTCTACTTCTGCCACCAGCGCTACGCCTTCGTTCATGGTGATGGCCAGCGGTTGTGCGCCGCCCATTCCACCCAGGCCGGCAGTAACATTTAAGGTACCTTTCAATGAACCGAAACTTTGGCCGTCTTTGCCGGGTTTACCAAAATGTTCATTAGCCAGCGATGCATAAGTTTCATAAGTGCCCTGCACTATACCCTGGCTGCCAATATAGATCCAGCTTCCGGCGGTCATCTGACCGTACATCATCAGCCCCTTCTTTTCTAACTCATCAAAATGTTTCCAATTGGCCCAGTTGGGCACCAGTTGACTATTGCTGATAAGCACCCTTGGTGCATCTTTATGTGTTTTTAAAATACCTACTGGCTTACCACTTTGTACCAATAAGGTTTCATCATTCTCCAGGATCTTCAATCCACGAATAATATTATCCAGCGCCTCAACATTTCGGGCAGCCTTGCCCCTGCCACCGTACACGATCAGTTCCTCCGGGCGCTCTGCTACTTCAGGGTCCAGGTTGTTCAGCAACATACGCAGGGCGGCTTCCTGAATCCAACCTTTGCAATTAAGTGTAGAACCCGTTGGAGTTTTATACTTTGCTGCATCATATTTTTTAGTTCCTGTTGTCATGTTTAATATTTTTTGTTATCCCTGTTATTCTTTACCTGCCATAATAGGGCCGGCATCTTGTTGTATAAATTCAATAGCCAGTTTCATATCATCATGCAACACCCTGTCTACTTCATTAAAAGGCACTTCTTTCCTGAATGCCTTGATGATGGTTTCCAGTTGCGACGAAGTTTGTAAAGGCCGCCTGAATTCCAGCGCCTGTACTGCTGTGAGCAATTCAATGGCAAGTATCTTCTCCAGGTTATCTATTACTCTTTTGCATTTGGTAGCAGCATTGGCACCCATACTCACATGATCTTCCTGGTTATTGCTGCTGGGAATGCTGTCTACACTAGCGGGTGTGCAAAATTGTTTGTTCTCGCTTACAATACCTGCGGCGGTATATTGGGGTATCATAAAACCGCTGTTCAGCCCGGGATTTTTTACCAAAAAAGCAGGCAGGCTGCGGGTGCCGCTTATCAACTGGTAAGTGCGCCTTTCGCTGATGCTGCCCAGTTCGCTTAATGCTATCGCCAGGAAATCGAGACCTAACGCTAAGGGTTGGCCGTGAAAATTACCTCCACTTAATATTAAGTCTTCGTCTGGGAAGATGTTTGGATTATCTGTAACTGAATTTATTTCTTGTATGAAAATAGATTCCACATAATTCATGGTATCCTGCGTGGCGCCATGCACCTGCGGTATGCATCGGAAAGAATAAGGATCCTGCACCTGTGTTTTAGGCTGTGCATTGATGGCGCTGCCTTGCAACAAATCCCGCATTATTTTAGCCACCGCCACCTGCCCTTTATGGGGCCTGATGGCATGAATATGTTCGTTCAACGGATAGTCAACACAATAAAATGCATCAAAACTGATGGCTGCAATAATGTTGGCCCAATTCATCAGCCTTTCGGCAGCAATCAGGCTATACAACCCATAAGCACTCATAAACTGCGTGCCATTAATAAGAGCAAGTCCCTCCTTACTTTTCAGTTGAATGGGTTCCCAGTCCATTTCATCGAGTATTACTTCTGATGGATAACGAATGCCTTTGTGCCACACTTCACCCATACCAATCAACGGCAATGCCATATGACTTAATGGTGCAAGATCCCCGGAGGCGCCCAAAGATCCCTGTGTATAAATTACCGGGTAAACGCCGTTGTTGTACATTTCCATCAGCCGCTTCACGGTAGCTACCTGCACGCCGCTATAGCCATAACCCAGGGATTTGATCTTGAACGCCAACATCAGTTTTACAATATCCTGCGGCACCACATCGCCTAAGCCACATGCATGCGATTGCAAGAGGTTACTCTGCAATTGCTCCAGTTGTTCGCCATCAATAGTTACATGTTGCAGGTAACCAAAGCCTGTATTAATACCATAAAAAGATTCCTTATTGCCGCTGAGTTTATTGTCTAAATAATGCCTGCAGGCCTCAATTCTTTCATGAGCATCAAAAGTGATAGAAACAAGCTGGTTAAATTGCAGCAGGTTTTTAACTTGTTGAAAACTGGTATGCTTACTGTCTAGAGGCAAGTAATTATAACTCATGAATAAATTTGGAGGTTGATCGAAAAAAATTAACTTGGCCAAAAGTAAGCAAAAGCCTTTGCGCTTCCAAGTTGGCGCACTACGGCTGGCTCTTAAAAATACACATATGAAAAAAATTACGGGATTTCTTTTACTGCTCCTTACCAGTTTTGCAAATGCGCAAACAATACAGCTATTGGCAGAAGGCACTAAAGCGTCCCTGCGGGGATTAAGCGTAGTGGATGACAACACCGTGTGGGTAAGCGGCAGCAATGGCACGGTAGGCCTTAGCCTTGATGGCGGTAGCCATTGGAAATGGATGACCGTAAAAGGATTTGAAAAAGCTGACTTCCGGGATATAGAAGGCTTTGACAAAACCACCGCAGTAATCATGGGCATTGCAGAGCCCGCCTACATACTGCGTACAACAGATGCAGGCGAAAGCTGGCAGGTAGTTTTTGAAAATAAAGACAAGGGAATGTTTTTAGATGCGATGGAATTCTGGAATGAACAAAGCGGTATTGTAATTGGCGACCCGATTGATAGTGCATTTTTTATTGCCCGAACATTTGATGGCGGTAAATCGTGGCAAGGCATTCCGCAGAGCGGCCGGCCATTGGCTGCTACTGGTGAAGCCTGCTTTGCCAGCAGCGGTACCAATGTGCGTAAAATTTCCAAACAGGAAGCCGTTATTGTTACTGGTGGTTTGCAGAGTAATGTGATAGTAAGGGATAAAAAATACCGCCTGCCATTGATGAGTGGCAGAGAAAGTACGGGTGCCAATTCCATTGCTGTAAAAAATAAAAAAATATGGATGGTGGTTGGTGGCGACTTCACTAAAAAAGACGCAACGGATAGTACTGCTGCTACGAGTTGTGATGCTGGAAAAACCTGGACATTGGCAACGGTGCCGCCAACTGGTTACCGGAGCTGTGTAGCATTTATAAAAAAGAAAACATGGATTACTTGTGGTCTGAATGGGGTGGACATTACGGAAGATAATGGCGTTACTTTTCGCAATATCAGCAACGGCAGTTTTCATGCAGTAAGCAAAGCCAAGAAAGGGAAAGCTGTTTACCTTTCCGGTAATGGCGGCAGAATTGGAAAACTGCTGTACTGATAAATTTATCCGGCAAATAAAAAAGCGGCAAAATAATGGGCGCTTTTTATTGCTCATATATTTTGCCGCCTATACTTTCTTCCGCAGAGGAAATAATTAATTCAAACTTCTGAAATCTACCGGTACCAGTTTACTAACGCCGGCTTCCTGCATGGTAACACCATAAATCACATCCACCGCACTCATCGTTTGCTTATTGTGCGTTACAATAATGAACTGAGAGTTTTCGCTGAACTGTTTTATCATATTGGTAAACTTACCAACGTTGGCATCATCCAGCGGTGCATCCACCTCATCTAAAATACAGAAAGGCGCAGGCTTAATCAGGTAGATGGCAAACAACAAGGCGGTAGCCGTCAGGGTTTTTTCACCACCACTTAACTGGCCAATGCTGCTTGGGCGTTTACCCTTTGGTTTAGCCACAATATCAATGCCTGTTTCAGCCAGGTTCTCAGGATCTACCAGTACCATATCGGCGGTATCTTCATCAGTAAACAATGCCTTGAACACTTTCTGGAAATTCTCCCGCACTTTATTAAACGTATCAAGGAACTGCTGGTTGGCAGTAGCTTCCACTTCCTGTATGGTTTGCATCAGGCTATCCTTTGCCGTTACCAGGTCGTTCTTTTGCTCCAGAATAAATTCGTAGCGCTTCTTCATTTCGGTATACGCCTCTATCGCTGTCGGGTTTACTTCACCCATATTTTCCAAACGCTTTTTCATGCGTTCGTTCTTTTCCTTCAGGTCTTCCAATGGCACTTCACCGGTGCGTGGCTCATCAATGATCTCATCAAGATCTACCCTGAACTCTACACTCAGCCGCTCCTTCATACCTGCCAGTTGCAGTTTAAGATCAGTTAGCTTATCTTTTATTTCACTTAGCAAATGGTCGATGGTTTCCTTGGACTTTTGCTTACTGCGCAACTCCGATTCTTTTTGCGTAAGTACGTTCCGCAGGTTATAATATTCCTGGTCGGCGTTATTTAATTTTTTCTCTTCCGTTTCTTTGTTTTGCAGCATGCTGATGAGCAATGCTTCCAGTTCCTTCAGATTTTCTGCGGTCAGTTCAATATTTTCTGCAGCGTCTTTCAACTGCAGGGAACTGCTTTCTACCTGCACCTTTAGGTCGTTCAGTTGGTTGGTCTTAAATACCAGTTCCTGCTTTAATGAGCTGATCTTGCTTTGCTGTTTTGCAAACTGCAGGTTACTGTCATTAAAGCCAGTAGTAGCAAAATTATATTCCTGCTCTGCCGTTGCATAATCCTGCTCTATCACCTGTAGTTTATCTGCCAGCTCTTCTAACTGGAAGTTGAACTTTTCTAATTCCTGGCGGGTATGTGCAATGGCTTCGTGGTTATTCTCCAGTTGCAGTTGCAGCTCCTCTACCCTTGCTGTGCTGGTGGTTTCCAGGTGCAGCAGGTTTTCTATTTTATTCTGCAACGAAAACACCAGGTTTGTAAGCTGGTTAATATCCTGCTGTGTTTGCTTGATAGCATTTTCCTTCAACTGCTCGTTAAAGGCAATTACTTCGTTATGGCGAATCTGTATCTCGGCCTTGAGTTTATTCACCACTCCATGCTGTGCAGCAATATCTACCTGTAATTTTTCCAGGTTCTTTGCACGGCCAATCTTCTTTCCTTCAAACAGACCAACACTACCGCCAGACAGCGAGTATTTTCCTTTTACATACTTGCCTGTTTTCTCCAGTATTACAGCTCCATTACTGTTGTGCATGGCTTCTTCGTTCTCGGCAATAAAAACATTGCCCAGCAAGTGAGCCGCCAACTGGCTGTATTTATTATCAATTTCCACTACATCCAACGCAGGAATGGTGTCGGCAGGCTGCTGATGCGTAGCGGCTTCTCCAAATTTATCTAACAGGAAAAAGTTGGCCTTTCCTTTTTTATTATCATCTAACAAGTGTACCGCCTGCAAACCTTCCTGCAGGTTGTTTACCACATAATAGTTCAGGTAGGGTTCCAGCACATTTTCTACGGCTGCACGGTATTGCTCTTTTACATAAATGATGTCCGATAACAAGGGTGCAGTATGGTTCCAACCCTCGTTATTGTGCAGGAATTTCACACTCTCAGGATAACCTTCCATTGAATCAACAAGGCTCTTCAATAAGTCGTGTTCATTTCTTTTTGCATCCAGCGTACGGTTTTCTTCTGCAAGATTATTACGCAAACCTTCCATTAAATTCTGCGTAGCAAGTATTTGCTCCTTGGTAAATTCGTGCTGATCCTGCAGTTGCTGCAAATCAGTTTTGCGTTCTTCCAGTTCGGCTTCTTTCTCTTGTTTTTCGGCCTGCAGTTGTTTTACCTGTGCCTGCCTTGCAGCTTTTTCTTCTTCTATCTGTATTATGCTGCGCTGCAGGTTTTGTATAGATGTATCGGCAACGGCCACTTTCTTTTCAGCATCAAACTGGTTGCGTTGTATGGCCTGGTTATCACGACGCAGGGCATCAATGCTGCTGCGCTTCTCATCAAAAATGCGGCGCTTATCTTCCACCGCTTCCTTCAGCGACTCCAGTTTTTCTTCCAGTTCTTCCAGCTTTGCCGCCTCATCATTTATCTGCAAGCCAGTAAATTCAATGCTTTCTTCCAGGCCTTTTGATTGTCCTTCAGATTTCTGCAGGAATTCGTCCAGGCCAGCTTTTCTTTCTTTTAAATGCAGCAATCGCTGGCTTCCCAGGTTTTTTTCGTTTTCCTTACTGCGCACTTTATCCAGCATTTCATTATAAGCCTGCTGCATATCATGCAAGGCTTTCTCTCTTTCCACAAAGGCCAGTTTCTCCTGTTCCAGTACTGCTTCTTCTTTAGCAATATGGGTTTCCAGTTCTATTCTTCTGTCTACTTCCTGTTGCTGCTGTTCATTCAGGTCTTTGTAGGTTATGTTGAAACCTTCCAATGCCGCCTTGGCCAGTTCTATACTTACTTCTTTATATTCCTTTTTTATCTCGAAATACTTCTCGGCTTTCTTCGCCTGGCTTTCCAGGCTCTTCAACTGGTTGTTAATCTCGAAAAGGAGATCTTCAATTCGTGCAAGATCTTGCTCCGTAGCATCCAGTTTTAATTTTGCTTCCCGCTTCCTTGTTTTATAAATGGTGATACCGGCAGCCTGCTCCAGCATTTTGCGGCGGCTGTTCTCCTTGTCTTTAATAATATCATCCACCATGCCCAGCTCAATAATGGCATAGCTGTCGGTGCTTACACCGGTATCCATAAAGAGGTTATGAATATCCTTCAGGCGGCAGGCTACATCGTTCAGGCGATATTCGCTCTCACCACTTTTATAATATTTACGGGTTACGGTTACGGTGTTAAATTCCGTAGGCAACAGATTTTTTGTATTCTCAAAAGTGAGGCTTACTTCAGCCAAGCCGCTTGCACTCCTGGTTTTGCTGCCATTAAATACCAGGCTCTCCAGGTTCTCACTCCGCAGGTTACTTATTTTATGTTCGCCAATTACCCAGCGGATACTATCAATGATATTGCTCTTGCCGCAACCGTTGGGGCCGATAACGCCGGTGATACCCTCATCAAAATTGAGTACGGTTTTATCAGCAAAACTTTTGAATCCTTTGATTTCTAAACTCTTTAAACGCAATTTTTCTAAATTTAAGTAAGACGGCAAACCTACAGGAAAAAAGATGATAAAAACCTACTGTTTACAAAAAGTAGATAAGAGCTCTTTTAATCCGCTCCCCTTGCAGGCTGGCCGTTGTTTGGGAAAATTTTCGGGCGGTAAATATACAGAGAAGCAGGCGCCCATATTTACACGTAAAACCGGCATTTATGCACAGCTTGTACACAGTTTTCGGGTCTGAGGCCAGCTACTGACACGAATTACAACTATAAATAATTGGTGAAGCACAGGTGGTAAGTTACTTACACTTTCACGAGGGCCATCATTTTTTCTACCATCTTAAAAGTGGCAGGACAATAGTCAATGTTCTGCTTGTGCACATGAGCATATTCACTCCATTTTTTCTTGGTGAGATGCGGGAAGCCCGAACAATCGACAGGCCTGATTTCATAAATAGAACATTTATTGTCGGCCAGGTTCAAAAACTGGCAGGGCTGGGTAGTATTTACCCAATCTTTGTTCTTATCCTTTTCCAGCCATTGTGCGGTGAAGGCTGCAGGCGTTTGATTAAAATGAGCGGCAATTCTTTTTACATCCTGGTTAGTAAATGTGGGTGTCATTTTCTTACAGCAATTGGCACAACTAAGGCAATCTACTTCCTCCCATACTTCTTTACTAACGATAGGTGTAAGTTTGTCAATTCCACGAGGGGGTGTTTTTTCAGTTTTATTCAGGAACTTCCTGAAGGCGCTTCTGTGGGCAGTTAATTTTTTTTTGAAGGACCGAAAATTGACCACTTGCATTTTTTGAGGATTAGTTGTAAACTATTTGAGCAGCGAAAATAATGTTTAATTATATTGGACCATCAAACCGGGAAAAGAATATAGCATTATGTGGAAACCCACTATCAAAGGATTTAAGGCATGGCTGCAACTGGAGAAATCTTTATCGGATAATTCTGTGGTAGCCTACCTGCACGACATAGAAAAACTGTGCAGCTACTTGCAGCTTCAACAACAGGAACAATTGCAACCTGCCGATCTTACATTAAAAGACCTGGAAGGATTTGTGCAATGGATTAATGAACTGGGCATGACGGTTGCTTCCCAATCAAGGATCATCAGCGGGCTGCGGAGTTTTTATAAATATTGCCAACTGGAACAACTGACCCGTACCGATCCTACCCTATTATTGGAAGCTCCAAAGATGCAACGGAAGCTGCCAGATGTGTTATCATACGAAGAAATAGAAGCCATCATCGGCAAAATAGACCTGAGCAAAGCGGAGGGTGGACGAAACAAAGCGATACTGGAAACGATGTACAGTTGCGGCCTGCGGGTGAGTGAGCTGGTGAACCTGCGACTGAGTAACCTCTTCATGGATGTGGGCTTTATTAAAGTATTGGGCAAAGGCGATAAAGAACGCCTTGTGCCTATAGGAAGAGATGCTATCAAGTACATCAAAATTTACAGGGATAATATCCGGAATCAGATGAACATACAGGCCGGCGAAGAAGACATTGTTTTTTTGAATCGCCGTGGCCACCGGTTAACAAGGGTGATGATCTTCCTGTTGTTGAAAGACCTGGTAAAAAAAGCCGGTATCACTAAAAATATTTCGCCGCACAGTTTACGCCATTCCTTTGCCACGCATTTGGTAGAAGGCGGCGCCGACTTGCGTGCTGTGCAGGAAATGCTGGGGCATGAAAGCATTACCACTACAGAAATTTATACGCATCTCGACAGGGAGTTCCTCAGAACCACGCTGCAACAATTTCATCCTGCATTTAAATAATTATTGAACAATTACGGGGGAACTGCCGCTTGAAGCTACGGCATCCGTTTTGCCTACCCGGGATTGGTAGTTCTTGAACATACTTTGCCAGCGCAACTTCAGTACGCCCAGTATGCCTTCCTTTACGATGCCTTTGTTCATTTTACTGTCGCCACGTTCCCTGTCAATAAAAGTGATGGGTACTTCTACTATCTTGAAGCCAAGTTTCCAGGCAGCAAATTTCATTTCTATCTGGAAGGCATAGCCTATGAAGCTGATAGCATCCAGGTTGATGTTTTCCAGCACTTCCCTACGGTAACATACAAAACCGGCAGTAGGATCTTTCACCGGCATCCAGGTGATCATCCTTGTATACAAAGATGCTCCCCTGGAAAGAAATATGCGGTTGGCAGGCCAGTTAGCAACGGCACCATTTTTTACATACCTGGAACCTACTGCCACCCCGGCACCATCCACACAAGCACTGTATAATCTGTCCAGGTCTTTGGGATCATGAGAAAAATCGGCATCCATTTCAAAAATATAAGTATAGCCTTTATTAAGTGCCCACCTAAAACCATGGATGTATGCCGTACCAAGGCCAAGCTTGCCACGGCGTTCTTCTATAAATAGTTGTCCGGGAAATTGCGGAAAAAGTGATTTGACGATCTGTGCTGTTCCATCGGGCGAACCATCATCAATAATAAGCACGTGAAAGCCTTGTTGCAGCTGTACTACCGCACGGATAATTGCTTCCACATTATCCTTCTCATTAAAAGTTGGTATGATGACTAATTTTTCCAAATGCACTCAAGGATTTTACCGGTTAAAAGTACGGTTTTAAAAATCTCGTATTTAATATTTTTGAAAGCTTTAAGAAATTTATTTTTTCAATAAAGCCCTGTTGAATATTTCGGTCAGCTTTTTCTTGGTGTGCATCGGGAAGTCTCCTTTCATCATCCAGTCATAGTATTGAGGTTCATTTTTAAGGGTAGCGCTTACAGATTTACCTTTGTATTTACCGAAATTAAAAACTTCTACGCCGTTATCATCAAACACAAATCGGCGGGCATAATCCACTACTTTATCTTCACCTATAACACCCAATATAGAATCAATACTGGTCCCCAGGTTCGGGTAACGTTGCACCTGTGCTTCCAATACTTCAATAGTGGCTTTAATATCAACCTCGGCACTATGGGCATTTTCAAGTTCTTTATGGCAAAAGAATTTGTATGCCGCAGTTAAGGTCCTTGGTTCCATCTGGTAAAAGATATGCTGCACATCTATCATACGCCTGTCAGTAAGATCTACATCCATTTCTGCACGCAGGAATTCTTCCATCAGCACAGGTATATCAAAACGGTTACTGTTGTAACCGCCCAGGTCGCTGTTCTCCAAAAATTGCTTTATTTCATTGCCGGCCTGCTTAAAAGTGGGCGCTTCTTTTACCATCTCATCCGTTATTCCATGAATATCGCTGGAAGCTTTTGGGATAGGCATCTGTGGATTGATGAGCTTTCTTTTTACAAGCTTTTCTCCATCCGGCATTAATTTTACGATGGCAATTTCTACAATTCTGTCAGTTGAAAGGTTGACACCGGTAGTTTCCAAATCGATAAAGGCAATGGGGCGGGATAAATTTAACATTTAGTTGTTAGTTTTAATTGAACGTTATTGTTCTGTAAGTTAATCATTTAACTCCTTTAACACAACAAAAATAAGCAATTGGCGTTTCTATTTCCAGTATATTAAATTATCTTTGAAAAACATTCTAAAAATCAAACTATGAAGAAATTATTGTATTCAGCTATTGTAATTATAAGCGTGTCTGCGCTGGCAAGTTGCGGTAACAGCAAAAAACTGGGTTGCCCATCTGTTGCACAAAATGTTACTGAACAACCTTCTCAAAAAGCTTAATGAACTGGACCACCACACTCAACAATGAATCGGACCTGAAAAAAGTTATAGCAGCTTCGTTTGAAACACCGCAGGTGATCTTCAAGCACAGTACCCGCTGTTCTATCAGCAGTATGGCTAAAAACCGGCTGGAGCGTAGCGATATGCCCGATGGGATACAGTTCAATTTACTTGACCTCATTAACTACCGGGACATTTCAAAAACCGTTGCCGAAAATTTCAAAGTGCAGCACGAATCTCCGCAGGTATTACTCATTAAAAACGGCGAGTGTATTTACGAAGAAAGCCATAATGGGATTCGTATGGAAGAAATAGTAGAAGAAGCTACGAGATAAAAAAACCGGCAACTGGTGCCGGTATTAATAATATCATTTTGGGGTTGAGTGTTCAACCCTTTTTTATTGCAGGTTATCCAGCATATCTTTCGTCATCCGTTGCAGGTCGTACTCATGTTTCCAACCCCAATCATCCCGGGCAATACTGTCATCAATACTTTGCGGCCAGCTATTGGCAATGTTCTGCCGGTAGTCGGGTTTATAACTTATCTCAAATGAAGGAATATGTTCTTTAATGGCAGCAGCAATTTCTTTTGGTGAGAAACTGATAGCAGCCACATTATAGGAAGTGCGGATGCTGATCTTCTCTGCAGGCGCTTCCATCAGCTCAATGGTGGCCCTGATGGCATCCGGCATATACATCATTGGCAGGTAGGTATCTTCACTTAAAAAACATTCATAATGTTGCTCCTCCAATGCTTCACTATATATCTCTACTGCATAATCTGTAGTGCCACCACCCGGCGCTGATTTATAACTAATGAGGCCGGGATAACGCAGGCTTCTAACATCTACCCCATATTTGCTGTGATAATAATTGCACCAGAATTCCCCTGCATATTTTGATATGCCATATACCGTAATGGGTTCTATGATCGTTTTCTGCGGGCATAATTTTGTGGGAGATGTTGGCCCGAATACCGCAATAGAAGAAGGCCAGTACACTTTTGTAAGCGATTCTTCTTTGGCAATATCCAGCACATTCAGTAAACTCTGCATATTGAGGTGCCAGGCAAGGGCCGGATTTTTTTCGCCGGTGGCAGATAAGATGGCTGCAAGTAAATAAATCTGCGTAATGCCTTGCCTTATAACCTGCACGTGCAGCATTTCCTTGTTCATCACATCAAGCGAAACGTAAGGGCCGGTACCGGTCAGCAGCGGATTTTCTTCCCGCAGATCGCTGGCCACCACATTGGCATTTCCATAAATTTTTCGCAAAGCCAGGGTGAGTTCAACGCCTATCTGCCCCGATGCACCAATAACAAGAATCTTTTCTTTAACCATTTTGTTGCTGCTTAAAATCAGAATAAAAATATAAGGTTGCAAATATAGTTAACAGCAATTACAATCTTTATACAAGGCTGTTTGAGATTGATGCAAATAAAAAAGAACCTCCTGTTTTAGGAAGTTCTTTTT
>JBBSKH010000055.1:0-24533 GCA_038256495.1 Chitinophagales bacterium | reverse complement strand
GGCAGGTTGGCAGATGTTTTACGATTTATAAAATCCTGCATTCGTTGTGCCGGAGCTACAAAATTTCCTCCACCTGCTGCAAAGGCCAGCCTTTCAACTGCCTGCTGAAACTCCATCATAGCAAGCGGCCCATTTTCCATTGTCCATTTTCCATTATCCATTATATCTTTTATTTCTACCTGCACCACCATACCGCTGTTGGCGAAAGGATTGTTTCTTTTAGAAGGGCTCCAGCCATTTACCACCAGTTCGCCAGGGCCGGTGCTGGCGGGCGCAATAATACCGCCCGGGCACATACAAAATGAAAAAACACCTTTTTCTTCTACCTGCTGCACAAGGCTGTAAGAAGCGGGTGGCAGCAAGGCATCTCTGCTGCTGCAATGGTATTGTATCTGGTCAATTAATTCCTGCGGATGCTCTACCCTTACCCCAAGGGCAAATGGTTTGGCCTCAATGGAAATTCCTTTTCTATCTAATAAAATAAAAATATCACGGGCAGAATGGCCGGTGGCTAAAATATAATCACTGGCTGTAATCGTATCGCCTGTTGCAGTTGTTATTTGAGTGATGCGGTTATGCGCTATGGTAAAATCTGTCAGTTTTGTTTCAAACAACACTTCACCGCCGCAAGCTATAATTTTTTCCCGCATGGCGGTAATAATCTGCGGTAATTTATTGGTGCCAATATGCGGGTGCGCATCATATAATATCTGCTCAGGCGCACCAAACATTACAAACAACTGAAGAATACGATTGATATCGCCTCTTTTATTACTCCTTGTATACAATTTGCCATCACTATAAGTACCGGCGCCGCCTTCCCCAAAACAATAATTGCTCTCCGGATTAATAATGCCTTCCCGGTTTAAGATGGCAAGGTCTCTGCGGCGGGCTTTTACATCTTTACCTCTTTCAATGATGATGGGTTTTATGCCTGCTTCAATTAATTTGATGGCAGCAAATAATCCGGCTGGTCCGGCACCAACTATAATCACTTTTTTTGCTCCGGGCTTTATGGTCTCAAGGTTGATAGGGCTCCCGGTTCTGTTTTCAAAAGGCTCATCTATATAAGCATTTACCTGCAGATTGATATATACCTGTTTGCCCCGTGCATCAATCGATCGTTTCAATATATGAAAACCTTGAATGCCTGACAGTTTGTGGCCGCTGCTGGAAGATATATATCTTTTGATGGCCTGGTCGTCTGCAGCTTCTGAGGGCAATAATTTTAAAGTAATTTTTTGCTGCATGGGTTTACTGCATTGTGCGCTAAAGTAAAGTTTAAAAAAAATGACCTGCAATTACATGGCAGGTCATTTTATCTGAATGTGTTTAATATCGTATCAACACAGATGAATGCTGCTTAAAATGGCAGGTCATCTACTGCATCGGGCGATGAGGCACTAAAAGTGTCAAGCGGCTCCATGTATTCATTGCCAATAGGGCTTTCCTGCTTGCCTGGCTGAAGAATTTGTTCAATACGCCATGCGTCAAGGTTGGTAATGTAATTGGTAGTACCATTCTTTTCCCACTTGCTGCCCTTGATGTTGAAATATACTTTTATTTCATCACCTATGTTAACCTTGTCAATAACGGTGGTTTTATCCTGCACGCACTGAAACTTCACATAGTTCAATATGGTGCGGCCATTTATGTCGTCTGATTTTTCTACAGCAAACTCTCTTGTTTTAAATGTTTCTGTGCGTTGCACTTCATCAAATTTTGCAACCAGTTTGCCTGTTAATTCATAACTCATATCATTCTCTTTTTGTGGAGGTCAAAAGTAAACCTATTTCATCATAATTGCAATTAGGCAGCAGCCGAAATTCTTTTTAGGAAAAGTGAAATGAACATAAGCAGAGAAAATGATCTACTTTCCTTCCTAAAGCATGGGTTAAGTCAAAAACTCTAAAATAAAATGTGTATAACCTAACCCCCGTTTGCTGGCAAAAACAGGTAAACATTCGCTATAATTTTTTAACTGCTTAACCCTTAACCCATTTGATTTACATAGTAATAAACTTGTTTTTTCCATAAAGCCCATACTGTGGTTCATGGGAAAAAAACAAATGAATAAAAAATTTTTTTTTCAACAAATTATCTTGATATTCGCCTTCCTGTCTTAAAAAAATTGGTTACCCTGTTTTTTCCTGACGGGGCAATCCCAAAGAAAATAATTTCACTCAATATACATAAATAGCTTAAGGAACAAAATGGATAAAACTTTTGACAAAGTTTGGGCTAACTGCTTAGAAATTATTAAGGACATTGTAGAGTGGCAGCACTTTAAAACATGGTTTGAGCCTATTAAACCCGTGGAGTTAAAAGAAAAAATTTTAACGATACAAGTGCCCAGTCAGTTTTTTTATGAGTACCTTGAAGAACATTATGTTTCACTGCTTGCAAAAACATTAAAGAGAGAGTTAGGCAAAGAGGCAAGGCTTGAGTACAGGATCATGGTTGATAGTGGTAACAGTAAAAACAAACCACTTACTATGGACGTGCCGGGCCATGGTTACAAATCATATTCAAACAATGAAATGGATTTTCCGCTCGTCATAAATAATCCTGTAAAGAACCCTTTTGTAATTCCAGGGTTAAAAAAGATGCAGATTGACTCGCAACTGAACAATACCTATACATTTGAATCATACATTGAAGGCGATTGCAACAGGGTAGCCCGCAGAGCAGGAAAAACCGTTGCAGAAAAGCCCGGTGCCACTTCTTTCAATCCATTGGTAATATATGGCGGTGTGGGTTTGGGTAAAACCCACCTTGCCCAGGCCATCGGCAATGAGGTAAAACGCCTTAACCAAAATAAAGTGGTATTGTATGTAAGCTCAGAAAAATTCATCAACCAGTTTATAGATCACGGACGCAACAATGCTATCAACGATTTTATACATTTTTACCAGTTGATAGATGTTTTGATCATTGATGATATACAGTTCTTCAACAGGGCTGAAAAATCGCAGGATGCATTCTTTTCCATTTTTAACCACCTTCACCAGAGCGGAAAGCAGTTGATTCTTACAAGTGATAAGAGTCCTAAAGACCTGGAAGGTGTGCAGGAAAGACTCCTCAGCCGTTTTCGTTGGGGGTTGAGTGCCGATCTGCAAATACCTGATTACGATACTAAGATTGAGATACTGGAGAAGAAGATGAAGTACGACGGACTGGAGATGCCGAAGGAAGTAGTGAAGTACATTGCCTATAATATCAACAGCAATGTGCGGGAACTGGAAGGTGCATTGATATCATTGTTGGCACAATCTTCGCTAAATAAAAGGGAAATCGACCTTGAATTGGCAAAAAAAGTACTAAGAAATTTTGTAAAATCGTCAAGCAAAGAAATTACGATAGACGCTATCCAGAAAATGGTATGCGAGTATTTTGATGTGCCCTACGATAAGTTATTGCAAAAAACCCGCAAGCGGGAAATTGTGCAGGCAAGGCAGATAACCATGTTTCTTTCAAAAGCATTTACAAAGAATTCATTAAAAACAATCGGGGAGCATTTTGGCGGTCGTGATCATACTACAGTAATTCACAGTTGCCAAACCGTAAAAGACCTGATGGATACCGATACCTTATTTAAAGAAAGCGTGCTTGAGCTGCAGCAGAAAGTGCAGTTAGCAGCAATGTAAGCTACCAAACCACAGTAAGATATTGCCGGGAGTATGCTCCCGGTTTTTTTATGCACGGGTGTTTAAAGTTTGTTATGCAAAGAGGTACTATTTGTTTAATTAATGGAATATGAACCGGTCGGGAAAAATAATTTGTAATTTCTTCATTTAGTTTTGGGTGATATGGTATTGAATTGTATTTTTGCTGCCCCTTAACAGCTAGTGTTAAGAGGAGAGATGCCTGAGAGGCCGAAAGGAACGGTTTGCTAAATCGTCGTACGGGTTAAACTGTACCGTGGGTTCGAATCCCACTCTCTCCGCAGAAGCTCTGAACCTAACCAACTGTTTACCGCTCGGGATGTAGCGTAGCCCGGTTATCGCGCCTGGTTTGGGACCAGGAGGTCGCAAGTTCGAATCTTGCCATCCCGACAATCATCAAATTGCCTTCCTCTTAAATGGGAAGGCTTTTTGTTTTTGGTATTTTAAAATTTCTATAAGATGGTGGCGTAGTCTGGTTATCAAGTCCCGATTTCAAAATCGGGACCATCCCGACAAAAATCAAATTGCATTCCTTTAAAATGGGAAGGCATTTTTGTTTTTGGTATTTTGAAAGTATATGAAATAGTATAATTTATAAATTGTACAGGTATGATATCTAACTCGTCAAAAGGATATGCTTAATTTTTTTTGTAATTTTTTTTACTGCCTGTAAGTTATTTTTCACAAGTTTCAGATTAGTTACCAACTGTTTACTTACCCCTCATCCAGTTCGAATATTTTTCTAAAAGCAGTTTGCATTTTTGTAATCTCATTGTCTGTTAATTTAATGAAGTGTTCCCGCCTTCTTTTTGGAAATATACCTTTATTCTGATGGAGAAACGTTATCATAAGATTAATCTCTTTGTCAGGCATATCCACTATCTGCTGTAAGGCTTTTTTAACTTCATCATACCGTTGTATAAAAATCAGTTCATTTGGCATAACTGTTTTAATGGTTGCATGAATAGTTTCAGCGAGGTAAACGCAATGTTCAGTCAGGTCGGGGTAATATTATGGAGTCATCCTGACAC
Organism: Chitinophagales bacterium; assembly: GCA_038256495.1. GTDB lineage: Bacteria > Bacteroidota > Bacteroidia > Chitinophagales > Chitinophagaceae > Ferruginibacter. The sequence continues at coordinate 19,837 of JBBSKH010000055.1, read as the reverse complement.
GATACAAAACGAGGTATATAATTCCTACTAAAGTCCAAATATCCCAAGCCTTCATCATCAACTTTAAATTAAGTAAATTGCCCCATGCATAAATTACTATGGATATCCTTGGCGGCAATGCTGGTATTATCGTGCAAGCAAAAAAAGTACGATGAGCCACACGTGCTAATTGAAACCAGCCTTGGAGATATTGAAGTGGAATTGTTTCCTAAAAAAGCACCCCTGACTGTAGCCGCCTTTTTGAAGAAGGTTGAAGCCGGCTTGTATGATAAAGCATCTTTTTACCGGGTGTTAAAAAATGACAATGTACCTGAAGCATACAATACTGGCCTTATACAGGGAGGTGTTTTTCAGGCGAACCCGGCAGTAGTGAGCAGCCTGGAGAAAGTGCCACATGAATCGCCTAAGCAAACAGGTCTTACACATGAAAGTGGCACCGTATCTATGGCAAGAACAACCCCAGGCTCTGCTACCTCAGAATTTTTTATCTGCATAGGAGATCAAAAGCAATTTGACAGCAGCAGCCGCGGCAATGCTGATGGCTTAGGTTATGCCGCTTTTGGTAAAGTGATAGAAGGAATGGGCGTAGTAAGAAAAATACAGAATAAAAAAAGTTCCGGTGAAAGCTTTTATGAGCCGATAACGATCAATGGCATTAAAAAATTATAGACAATTTCACGACCCCATTTCTTTATGAAAATATTTCGCATTCTATTTTTTATTGGTTTTGTAGCGATGTTGCAAAGCTGCAGCAGTTCCCGTAAAACGAGTAACAGCAACAGGAGCAATGATATCAATGATATTAAAAGCACTGTAGTTATTAAAAACAATCCTGCACGCAGGAATATTGATGTTAAAAATGTGCAAGCGGATGAGCTCGTAGATTTCGCCAAAACATTGGTGGGTGTGCCATACAAATATGGTTCCCTAAAAAAAGAAAACGGCTTCGATTGCTCGGGATTTGTTAATTATGTTTTCAATCATTTTAAGATATCCGTACCTAGAACAACAGTAGACTTCACCAATGCTGGCAAAGAAATTCCGTTTAAAGAAAGCCGGCCGGGTGATATCATCCTGTTTACCGGCAGTAATGCTTCCAGCGGAGTGGTGGGGCATATGGGCATCATAACCATACACGACAAGAAAAATTTCCGTTTCATCCATGCAGCCTCCGGCAATGGCGTAGGGGTCATCATATCAGAAATGAACAGCTACTTTATACCCCGTTTTGTTAAAGTGATCAGGGTGTTTCTTCCCTGAGCCGTGCGATAAGATGAACCTTATACGACTATGATGCGTACATAGAGTATGTATTTTTCACGTCATATAACAGCCATGCTTTTTTCAGCAACAGGCCTTGTATTTACCATGTTGCTGTTGAGTGCTTGTGCCAAGGATAAACCGGCAGGCCCAATGATAATTCCAACCCCGGTAGATACCACTGCCCCCAAGACCAGTTACCTGGCGCTGGGAGATTCTTATACCATCGGTCAATCAGTACCGGAAGCAGACAGGTTCCCTGTGCAGACAGCGGGCATCCTGGCGGGATCCCCTGTTTATATGGCTAGCCCCGTTATTATTGCACAAACTGGCTGGACAACGGGTAACCTGTTAAATGCCCTGGCGCAAAACCCTGTTACCCGTACTTACGATTATGTAACACTACTCATTGGAGTAAATAACCAGTACCAGCGAAGATCTCAGGCAGAATACAGGATAGAATTTGAACAATTGTTGAATAAAGCCATTCAGTATGCCGGAGGCAAAAAGCATCGGGTTTTTGTATTGTCTATACCAGATTACAGCGTAACGCCATTTGGGCAAAACGGCAACCCTGCGCAAACATCAAGGGAAATAGATGATTTTAACGCCATCAATAAAGCCATCACGCTGGCAGCGGGTATTAGTTATACGGATATTACTCCCATCAGTCGTGGAGCAAAGACCGACCCTTCCCTTACCGCAAGTGACGGTTTACATCCTTCGGGCAAACAATACCTGCAATGGGCTCAACTGCTTGCTCCTAAAATGAGGGCCGCATTTTAAAGTTCCTTTTTTCTTAAGGAATAATTCTTGCAGCTAACATTTACATTTGCAGAAATTTATTGTTGATGATAAAGCTAGAATATTTCGACAGCGGAGATTTTGATCAATTGATTGAATGGATTGACAGTGAGGAATTGCTTATCAACTGGGCAGGCTCTTTGTTTAGTTTTCCCCTTAATCATAAGAGTATGGAGTGGTACCTTAAAGGCGCTAACGACCTTGCTGAATCTGATGCCTTAATTTACCGGGTGGTAGATGCAAACATCAATGAAGTAGTAGGCCATATTTCTCTGGGAGGAATCAGTCGTAAAAATCGTTCGGCCCGCATTAGCCGGGTTTTAATAGGAAGTGGTAACCACAAAGGAAAAGGTTATTGCAAGGATATGATAAAAGCAGTCATAAGAATTGGTTTCGAAGATTTGAACCTGCATCGCATTAGTCTTGGGGTGTATGATTTTAACCAGGCCGCATTAAAGTGCTACCAGGCTGCGGGCTTTATAATAGAAGGAAAGAACCGTGATGTGCTGAGGCATAAAGAAGAATGGTGGAGCCTTGTAGATATGAGTATACTGGAAGACGAGTGGCGTCAAATGCAATAAAAAAAGCCTGGTGATCATCACCAGGCTTTTTAATTAGTTGTTGTATAAACCCCTGTATCTTTTTCCAAAAACGAGGATGGTAGCCCTTCCCTTCAAAAGGTTTCCCCTTGAGCGGTAAGTGAAATCAATACTGCGAAGCGATTTACCTAAAGGTCCCAGTTCAATTTCTCTGCTCGATTCGCCTGCAACGATATCATCATCAATTACGGGATTGAGTTTGTCGCCATTTTGATACACGATCTCGAGAGCATTAATATGAATGTCTTTTTTCTCCACCTTGAAGCGAATAGCCGTGTACAGGTTGCTGTTCAGTACCTCTATCTTATCCCTGTCTCTTACAAAGTTTACTTTGGTTTCGCCCAAAAGTTCCCATCCTTCTTCAATAGCTATGCTTCTGCGGCTATTACCACAGGATAGGGAAGAAATTACAACTGCCACAAACAGAAGTGCGGTAATTATTTTATTGTGCTTCATATTTTACTAATTAATTGCTGCTAAGTTATACAATTTATAAGGCAGATTGGCGAAATTCAATTGCTGAAACGCTTTAAAAATATGTAGGAGTTCAAATTACACCAGCTAATGCCAGACTTCTTTTACCGATCTTTTTATAGTCAGCATCTTTTACAATTGGCTCAGGTGTAAGTATCAGCGATACGCCGGGCTGTTTCCACCATTCATTTTCCTGCAGTTTGGAGGAGTGAATAATACCGATCAGCCAATGATGACCCGGTTCATTGTGCCATTCCTCAATCCATTCAAATTGGTCTTTGTCAATTTTTTGGGCATCATCTGCACTAATAAAAACTTTTAAATAAAAATCGTTGCTGAGGGTGGCCTTTACCGGGTGCAGGTATTTTTTGTACTCGTATTTGTAATGGTAGCGCAGCGCTGCAATATCACTCAATACTGCTGCTGCCGTGGGATAAGCACCTGCACCTTTTCCCTTAAAAAAATGCTTGTCTGCAAAACTACTCTCCGTAACCAAGCCGTTAAATTCGTTGGAAACATGGGCGAGTTCGTCATCCAGTGGCACAAACTGTGGCAATACAAATGCTGCCAGTTGGCTGTCGTTAATTTTCTGGGCGGTAGCTACCAGTTTTATTTTTTGATTTTTTTGCCGGGCCAGCTCCGCATTCTGGGGAGTGATAGCAGTAATTCCTGTATAGATAAATTCGGTAATAGGCGTTATGTTACCAAAAGCATGAGCCAGTAATATAGAAAGTTTGTTTGCGGCATCATGGCCTTCAATATCCAGCGCAGGATTACTTTCCGCAAAACCTAGTTGCTGTGCCTGCAGCAGCGCATCTTTAAAAGAAAGTTTGTCTTCAAAAATCTTTGTGAGAATATAGTTCGTACTGCCATTCACAATTCCTTTTACAGAAGATAGCAGGTCGTTATCATAATACTCCTCCAGGTTGCGGATGATGGGAATGCTGGCGCAGCAAGCACCTTCATACAGGAATGCTGCCTGGTGCTCGTGTTGCAGGTGCAGTAATTCTTCCAGGTGGGTAGCAATCATTTTTTTGTTAGCGCTTACTACTGACTTTCCTTTTTGCAGCGCCGTTTTTACAATGTGGTAAGCTGCATCCGCATCATCAATCAGTTCCACCACCACGTTTATTGTATCATCGTTTAAGATGTCATCTGCATTGCTGGTAAAATGATGGGCAGCTATGGCCCTGTCTTTTGAAGGGTTTTTGATGCAGATTGTCTTAATGCCCGCCTGCAAATTGGGCGTTGCTTTTAAAACGTCGTAAAGGCCTTTGCCAACTACGCCAAAGCCAAACAGGCCGATGCTTAACTGCCGGGATGCAGGTAAAACCGCTTTTGTTTTTTTGTTGCTCATCATTTGTTTTTTATACCTGTAATGTCAGGTATGGTTAAAAAATTTCAAGCACCTATAAGAAAATTCCTTGAGTGGGTTACCGGGTTGCCGTATTGAGTTAATGCAGTCGAAATGCTACATCATACAAATAAAAAAGCTCACCTGGTAAATCAGATGAGCTATACATTATTTAAAAAATTGTAAGGCTGTTTATCTGACTTATCTGTCTCGTTCTGCTGGAACGAGCTGGAATTGGCACCTTTCTTAAACCGTTGTTTAAGTAGGTTGTCAAGGCTTCACAGGGCCATTACCCTCTGCCTTTCTTGATAAGTGTCCCGCCTGAGCGGGGGTGTAAAGAACTGCTACAAAGATATGAGCAGATAAACGTAACAGCCAAAATTATTTTTTAAAGATGCTATGTTACGGCTGCTTTGGCACTATATTTCTAATAAAATTAACGGCATATGTGCAGGCCACAACCAACGCTGTTTTTGTTTGTTTGTATCTTTACATTAAGGAGTAAAAAATGGCTACAAAAAAAGCAACACCCGTTGCAACGAATACTACAGATGAGTTTATTGATGTATATGGTGCCCGTGAACATAATCTGAAAAATATTGATATAAAGATTCCCAAAAACAAGTTGGTGGTTTTTACCGGTGTAAGTGGCAGTGGTAAATCTTCGCTTGCTTTCGATACGATCTATAACGAAGGGCAGCGCAGGTATATGGAAAGCTTCAGCGCTTATGCAAGGCAGTTTGTGGGCGATATGGAACGGCCCGATGTAGATAAGATCACCGGGTTATCGCCGGTAATTTCTATAGAACAAAAAACCACCAATAAAAATCCACGAAGTACCGTAGGTACTATTACCGAGATATACGATTTCCTGAGGTTATTGTATGCAAGGGTAGGAGATGCCTATAGTTACAATACCGGCAAAAAGATGGTGAAGTTTAGTGAAGAGGAAATTGTGCAATCCATCTATTCAAAATTTAATAATAAAAAGATCAGCCTGCTGGCACCGTTGGTGCGTGGGCGTAAGGGCCACTACCGGGAGCTGTTTGAGGATATCCGTAAAAAAGGTTTTTTAAAAGTAAGGGTTGATGGTGAAGTGCTTGACCTGACGGCACGCATGCAGGTAGACCGGTATAAGATTCATGATATTGAAGTAGTGGTAGACAGAATGCAGGTAACAGATGATATGAAAGTGCGCCTTAGCCAGAGTGTGCAGAAAACCCTGGCCATGGGTAAAGACCTGCTTTTCCTTTTAATTAATGATGATAATAAAGTGGTGCAATACAGCAAGCAACTGATGTGTATTGAAACCGGTATCAGTTACGAAGAACCAAGCCCCAATGCATTTTCCTTTAACTCACCGTATGGCGCCTGCCCTTTCTGCAAAGGCCTTGGCACTATGTACCAGGTAAATCTTGATGCAGTGATACCAGATTGGAGTGTGTGTGTAAGCGATGGAGGCATTGCGGCGCTTGGCGAAGAAAGAGAAGCCTATGTGTTTAAACAGGTGCAGCAACTTGCCCGGAAAAATAAAATCAATCTTGATAAGCCGATAAAAGACCTGCCTGAAAAAGCATTAAATGTTTTGTTGTATGGAAGGGAAGATATTACTGCCGAAGATGAATCGGATATTGAAATGGATGTGCCGCAGGAAGGAGCTGTTTATTATGCCACCGAGTACGAGGGCATTGTAAATATGTTGAAACGGTGGTTCTCTTCTACTTCATCAACAGAATCTATGAGGGGGTGGGTAGAGCAATACATGAAGCAAAAGACTTGTGAATCCTGCCAGGGAACCAGGTTGCGTAAAGAAAGCCTCTGGTTTAAATTAGATGAAAAAAATATTGCCGAACTCAGCGAGATGGACCTGGATGTATTGCAGGAATGGTTTACTGATATTGAAGAAAGATTGAGCAATAAACAGAATGCGATTGCAAAAGATATCCTGAAAGAGATAAGGGAACGATTAGGTTTTCTGTTGAATGTGGGGCTTACTTACCTCACCTTGTACAGGCCATCAAAAAGTTTAAGTGGTGGCGAATACCAGCGCATCAGGCTGGCAACGCAGATCGGATCGCAATTGCAGGGCATTACTTATGTGCTGGATGAACCAAGCATCGGCCTGCACCAGCGAGATAACCAGCGTCTCATTGTTGCTTTACAAAACTTGCGGGATATTGGCAATAGCGTACTGGTAGTAGAACATGATAAAGATATTATGCTGGCGGCCGATCACCTGGTAGATATAGGCCCAAGAGCCGGCTCGCATGGAGGAAAGATTGTTGCAGCCGGTACACCGGAAGAGGTGTTGCAGTCTGGTTCAGAAACAGCCATGTACCTCAACGGTAAGAAAAAGATTCCCGTTCCTGAAACGATCAGGAAAGGTAATGGTGACAAAATTGAATTGAAGGGCGTAACCGGCAATAACCTTAAGAATGTGCAGGTAAGTTTGCCGCTGGGTAAACTCATTCTTGTTACAGGAGTAAGTGGCAGCGGTAAGTCTACATTGATTAATGAAACGCTTTACCCGATTCTCAGTAAGTATTGCTATAAATCTAAAGCGGAACCTTTGCCTTATAAATCCATAAAGGGTTTAGAACATATTGATAAGGTAATTGAGATTGACCAGAGCCCCATTGGCCGAACTCCCCGAAGCAACCCCGCTACTTACTGTGGCTTTTTTACTGATATCAGGACCCTGTTTGCGGCTGTGCCGGAGGCAAAGATCAGGGGATATAATGCAGGTCGTTTTTCTTTTAATGTAAAAAGTGGTCGTTGCAATGTGTGTGAGGGCGCCGGTATGCGTGTGATAGAAATGAATTTTTTGCCCGATGTGTATGTGCATTGTGAAAAATGTAATGGCAAACGGTACAGCCGGGAAACACTCGAGATACGGTATAAGGGTAAGTCAATTGCAGATGTGCTGGAGATGACGGTAGATGATGCTGTGGAATTTTTTAGTGCGGTACCTTTTATCTACCGTAAAATTAAAGTGCTGCAAGAGGTAGGCCTCGGTTATATAACCCTTGGGCAGAGTGCGGTAACCCTTAGTGGTGGCGAGGCACAACGGGTTAAACTTGCAACAGAACTAAGCAAACGGGATACCGGCAAAACATTTTACATACTCGATGAACCCACTACAGGTTTACACTTCCAGGATATACAGCATTTGCTGGAGGTATTGAATAAACTGGTAGATCGTGGCAATACCGTACTGGTAATTGAACACAATATGGATATGATAAAAGTAGCAGACCATATTATTGATATCGGTCCGGAGGGTGGTAACGGTGGCGGGCAGGTGTTATACCAGGGCGAACCAAAGGGCTTGCTGAAAGTGAAAGAAAGTTTTACCGGGCAATACCTGAAAGTGGAATTCAAATAAATTCCCGCAATTGTAATTCAATTACACAACCTACTATAAAAAAGAAACCATGGCATCTGGGCCATGGTTCTTTTAGTTTACGGTTTAGGTTTAGAAAAAGATTTAGAAAATAAGGCAAAGCATAGTAACGAAGTAAAAGTTGTGGTTTCAGGGGTTGCAACAAATAAGACTATTCGTCGTATCCAAGGGCACTTCTGTCGTATACTTTGCACTTAAATATTAATCATACTTTAAATTAGTTTCTGACACCAGCAGCTTTCCACTTTTTAACTGCAGGTCTTTTTCAAAACATTGATATAAGTATTGTCCACGGCCAATGCCTTTAAGTGGACAAATTGTTTTAGTTGTTGTTTCAAGCTTTTTTACAAATTCACCGGAAGCCCTGAACAGGTAAAGCTGAACCTTTTTATCTACAGGTGCATTAACCTGAACCGTAATATCGCCAGTTTTGGATTGTGTGAACAGTACTTCGGTAGCAGCAAGGTTTGTTCCTGTATCCGTTGCTTTGGAGTTTAAGAAAAACATCAGCAATGCCAGGCAGGTTAAGAAAGCAATGCCCTTAACAAGCATTGCATAATAACTCATGTTGATTTTCATAAGGGGTTATAACTTTTATCCATTAATAAAAATGTGGACACCTCGTTTGCCTTGCGGCGTTTCTTTCAGCAGCGCTGCCATAAATTTCTCCCAGCCTGACACCTAGTTTTACAACTGTTGAAAAGTAAGCATCATTCTGGTTTACGTTACCTCTTTGTGTACCTGGTGCGTACCTGGTAACACTAGGTGTAACAATTCCTATAACTTTATCAGAAATCTTACGTGCAATAAGGGCATCGGGAGCTGATAAATATTTGTCAAAGTATTTAGGGTCGATGTAGTTAGTGCTTACATCATCTATATGATCAGTAAAGGTTTTACGATATAATAACTCTCCGGCAACACTTACTCTTTCACTAAGTTGAAACTTTAAACCACCACCAAAAGGGATATTCATCTGCGTTAACTTATATGGTTTACGGTCTGGATATTCTTCCATTCCTTGTCCCTCCGTTCTAAGCGGATGCAGTTCATACCATGTTCTTGATCCGTTTGAATTTAATAATGATCCTTTGGGATTGAAGTGAAATAAACCGATTCCGAAAAAGCCATATGGTTTCAGGCGTGGATCATAATCGTTGTATTTATTAAACATCATGGTGGGATAGAGTTCTATCGCACCGTAAACTTCCCACATCGTACTCTTAAAATCGAGGTTACGTTGCTTCCTCCACGACTCATGCACGCCGGTTGTATTAATAGTATAATCTTCACCGGAAACATAAGTGATTTGGGCAGCTGCCCTTAGGCCTATCCAGTCTGCAGGATAAACGGAGATAAAAGCTCCTTTCATCATTTTGGTAAGTTCCAGGTTAAGGTCTTTCAATCCCCTGCTGCCTTTACCGCTGTTACCGCCAAGATCTCCCAGGAAAAATGTAGGGCCAAAGTTGAGGCCTGCTTCTACTTTAAATTTTTCGTTGCCGAGAATAAGATGTTGAGCATATGTGGCGGAGTAGAGGAAAACCATGCAAAGGAATACAAGCACGGTTTTACATACAGCTTTAGGTAGATAAGGTCTCATCAGAATTAGTTTAGTCTTTCGATAGATTTTATGGATTCCGGCTGCCCATGGGCGGCAACCTTGAAAATAAAACGAAGTGCTAAACCAATTATTGTATGAGTTAAAAAATTAACGGGTGTGCAGCATGTAGATATGCGGGATGCCGTCCTCCAGGTATGGCTCGCCTACCTGCTTAAAGCCGAGATCATTATAAAAATTGAAAAGGTACTCTTGGGCACCTATTTTTATTTGCTTACTGTTATACAATTCATAGGTCTTTTGTATGGCCCGTTGCATCAGTTGCCTGCCATGGCCACCTTTTCTATGGGCGGGATTGGTTACCACCCTGCCGATGCTGGGCTGTTCGTAAGATTCCCCGGGCGGCAATATGCGGCAATAAGCTACCAGTTGTTTGTGCAGCCAGCCACAAAGATGCAGGCTGTTGATGTCTTTGCCATCAAGATCGAGGTACACGCAGTTTTGTTCTACAACAAATACTTCGCTTCTTAACTGTAAAATACAATAGAGTTCGGCCACGGTTAATTCAGTAAAATATTTATAAGTCCAGTTAATTTCCATCATAGTTGTTGTTTATTTTCCATCTTAAATTCCATTAGGCGGGCAATGCCCAGGGCTCTTTTTTTAGCAAGTGAAGTTATGGGGCCCACATACATTTCATCCAGCGTTTGGTTAAATAATCTTAGCCATGCATCAAAATGCTGTTTACTTAACGGGTACATTGCATGTAACTTATAATGCACTTCCATAGCATTGTTCTTGTATACAGGATGATCCAGCAAAATAGTTTCCCAGAAGTCAGTAATCACCGGTATATGATGATCCCAATTAATTGGAACCAGTTCTGTAAAAATAATACCGATGGTAGGGTCTTTTACTACCTTTTCATAAAAAGCCCTGATAAATACTTCAATATCCTGCCTGCTGCTGATGTCGTTTGTTGGGCTCATGGTAACCGGTATTAGTAATTGTATTTTTCTTTCCAGCGTTCTTTCAGGAATTTCCTGAGTTCTTCTTCTCTTGCATTTTTTTGTGGCTGGTAAAATGGAGTGCCTTCCAGTTTATCTGGTAAAAATTGTTGAGCAACAAAGTTGTTCTCAAAATTGTGGGCATATTGGTAATCCTTTCCATAGTCTATGTCCTTCATCAGTTTGGTGGGTGCATTGCGCAAGTGCAGCGGCACGGGTAGGTCGCCCAATTTTTTTACTGCTTGCTGTGCAGCGCCAATGGCCATATAAGAAGCATTACTTTTAGCAGAAGATGCCAGGTAAATGGCGCATTGAGATAAAATGATCCGGCTTTCGGGATAACCAATTACATTAACCGCTTGAAAGGTATTGTTAGCCAGCAGGAGTGCATTGGGATTTGCATTGCCAATATCTTCACTGGCAAATATGAGCATGCGGCGGGCAATAAATTTTACATCTTCGCCAGCTTCAATCATGCGGGCCAGCCAGTATACGGCAGCGTTAGGATCGCTGCCACGCATACTTTTTATAAATGCCGAAATAATGTCGTAATGCTGTTCTCCTTTTTTATCGTACAGGGCAATGCGCTGTTGTGCAATTTCCATCACGGCATCATCGGTTACTATGCCATTGCTGCCAAGCGTATCCGTCACCAGCTCCAGCAGGTTTAGTAATTTTCTTGCATCACCTCCTGAGATCCTGATTAACGCTTCTGTTTCTTTAAGCTGAATATTTTTTGCTTTCAGGTCTGCATCGTTTGCAAGTGTTTGTTGCAATAGCTCTACCAACACCTCTCCTGATAAGACTTTCAGGATGTACACCTGGCATCGGCTCAGCAAGGCACTGTTTACTTCAAAAGAAGGGTTTTCTGTTGTGGCACCAATAAGAGTGATGGTACCTTTTTCCACCGCACCCAGTAAAGCATCTTGTTGCCCTTTATTAAAACGATGTATCTCATCAATAAACAAGATGGCACCTGCCTGGCTTTTTGCTTCTTCTATTACCTGTCGTACTTCTTTCACACCGGCAGAAATGGCACTCAACTGGTGAAAGGGTTGTTTTAAACTATTGGCAATAATATTTGCAATGGTGGTTTTACCAACACCGGGAGGCCCCCATAATATCATAGATGGTATCTTCCCGTTTTCAATAGATGTGCGGAGGATGCTGTTTTTTCCTGTTAATTGCTGCTGGCCTATAAGTTCGTCCAATGTATTGGGACGCATTCTTTCTGCCAGGGGCGGCGTGTTCATAACACAAAGTTACCACTACATCAGTTATTTCTGCCCTGCCTTTTCTAACCAGGGTATAATATGTTGTATTAAAACCGGGGAAGCAGCATCGTCTATATTGATAACTATGGCATAACCTTTTGACCCTCCGGCCCTGATGAGCGCATTGATGAGAGCCTGCTGATCACTCTCCTGGCGCTGACCTGTGGCTTCGTCCCAGATCTCTTTACTGGTAAGGCAACCCATTGTGGGAGTTAATGGATAGTAGGGTTTACCGGCATAATAGGCTGGAGTTAAAGTAGTACCATGGATGATGATCTCAGTGCGCCCTGCTTTGCCGGCATAGTAAGATTGGTATAGGGGATAATAATCCCGCAGGCCTGCAGGCAGCAATGCCCGGTACCGGTCCGGGGTCCAGAATGTATCTTTTATGGATGCATCGTTATAAAAATGTGCAGGCCATCTTTCAAAAGGCATGGTGAGTTGCACGTTTACGGTAGGTCCTATAAAATTGCTGCGGGATACATCATACCCCTGCATACGGAAAACACCTTCCGGTGTATTGCCGTTGCCCAGAAATCCCGGCATATTATTAATGCTTCTTGCAAGTTGTGGTACTGCAAAGAACATCCCGTTACTGTCTTTAATAAATTCACCTGTGGCACTACGTACCATAGCCAGGCCCGGGTAGTCCCTGTTTTTCCGTTGAAAGCTGATGACCAGGACCTGCCCGGGCAGGTAATTTTTCTGCAGCAATTGCTCCAATGGAAACGATGGAAATGGTTTGGTAAACTGCTCTTCGTGGTAAAGCAGTTGTTGCAGTATAGGATGCTCAGGATAAATCGCCAACAATTGTTTGGTTTTAACCGCTAAGAAATTAAGGTCTGCAAGCGCATGACTACTTTTAAGGATATAGGAGGCACAGCGACCAAAGATTCTGGGATCTTTGGTATCCATTAGCAGTAGTTTTACTTCTGTGTAATATTTTTCCACGTAGTTGCTATGCAGCAATTCCAATACTGCTTTCTGAAATGCCAGTGAGCGGCTATGCATTTCCGATACTGCCAGGTCTATCCTGGTATTGATCCAGGGAGATTGGTATTGTAAAATTTCCAAAGCATTGAATGCGCTCTGCCAGTTTTCGGCAGTAGAATCATTTAGCTGTTTATCCAGGTTTTTGGTAATTGTTTGTTGCACCAGGTTGCGGTACATTTTTTCCCTGTTAGCCTTAAGTGTATTTTTATAAAATAACTGTGCATCCGCAGGGCCTGCGTATAAAACGACAGTGAGGCAGCAAAAGAAAAAACGAATAATAGGACTATTGAACATGGGTATTCAGGAATGCCTGTATCTGGTCAAAAGAATGGATGAGTTGCGGTCCGGTCCAGCCATGGTATTCCCCTGGATAAAAAACGTATTCATGCACTACGCCGGCAGCAGATAATTTGTTGTTTAATTGAAGCTGCTGCTGCGGGCGCACAAGCGGGTCAAGACCGCCCTGCAGGGTAATAGTAGGTGGGCTAAGGCTGGTAACAAAATTAATGGGGCTCGATTGGAAATATAAGCTGGCATTGGTAGTGGGAGTTGCACCTACTACTGAAGCCACCAGAGAAGGAGGAACAAAAACTGAAGCCGGGTTATTATACAAGTCGTTCATATCTGATGGTCCAAAAAAATTGACCACCGCCTTTACCTGGATTGCATCACTATTCTTATAGGCCTGAAGCATGGCCAGGTGGGCTCCGGCGCTGGCACCCAGTAGAACCATTTTGCCGGATATGTTATATTCAGTTCGTTTATTGTAGATGGCTTCAACGGCTGCTTTCACATCATTTTCCTGGGTTGGAAAAAGATTATTTGTGCCACTGGCCAGGCGGTAGTTGATATTAAAAACGGCGAACGCCGGAAAGCGCTTCTTAATGGAGTCTACATACGGGGTAAATTCTGATTTATCGCCTTCGCTCCAGCCGCCGCCATGTATCATAATGATACTTTTGGTATTTGCAGTTGAACGGTTTGCAGGTAAATAAATATCCATACGCTGTTTTGCCGCAGTACCATAAGATACGTCAACAGCGCTTAGGGCCGCATTTTCTACAAGAGCGTCTTTGCTGCAGGATGCAATTGCCAGCGACAGGAAGGTGAAAAAGACTATACGGGTGTTTTTCAATAAATTCATTTTGTTATCAAGGTATTTACTATGCTGTTAACAAAAAAACAAATCCTGCATTAATATAAATGGACAGAACCCCTCTAATCGGGTTTGTTCAGGTTTAACTTGATTTGCAATTCTTCAAATTGTTTTTCATCTATTGTACTTGGTGCATCAATCATCACATCCCTGCCACTATTGTTCTTAGGGAAGGCAATAAAGTCGCGGATGCTTTCGCTGCCGCCGATGATAGCGCATAGCCTGTCGAAACCGAAAGCAATACCACCATGTGGTGGCGCACCATATTCGAAAGCGCCCAGCAAGAAACCAAATTTATGCTGTTGCTCGGCTGCATCCATACCTAGTGCAGCAAACATTTTTTCCTGCAATTCACGCTGGTATATCCTTATAGAACCGCCACCAATTTCGTTGCCATTCAATACCATATCGTAGGCGTTGGCCTTGATGTTGGCGTAAGGATGTTCCAGGTATGCTGCGGCATTTTCTATTGCCGGGCTGTTATTAATCATCAGGTCAATATCAGAAGGTTTGGGCGAAGTAAACGGATGGTGCCTGGCTACCCAACGGCCTGTCCCGCCGCTGGCGGGATTTTCTTCCTCCGCATATTCAAACAGCGGAAAATCCAGTACCCACAATAACTTGAATTCTTCAGCATTTCTTAGCTCCAATCTTTCTGCCATATACATACGGAGGTCGCTGCTGGCTTTGCGGGTGCGTTCTTCGGCACCTGCCAGTATCAATACAAGATCCCCTGGTTTTGCATTGGCTGCGGCTGCAATGGCAGCCAGTTTATCTGCATTGTAAAACTTATCTACGCTGCTTTTAAAACTGCCATCTGTGTTGGCCTTAATAAATACCAGCCCCTTCATACCTATCTGCGGACGTTTTACCCATTCCGTTAGTTCGTCGGTTTGCTTACGGGTATATTCACTGCAACCAGGTACTGCAATGGCAATAATAGTTTCAGCCCCCCCGCCCCCCAAAGGGGGGATTGAAAGCCATTCTTCGGGGATATAGCTTGTTTTACCCGGGAAAGTGTATGAGGGGAATTTCAGGTTGGCCAGCTTTATTTCAAAACGTATATCCGGCTTGTCGTTGCCATAGGTCCACATGGCATCTTGCCAGGTCATGCGCTCTACCGCATCGGTGTAGTCAATATTTTTTACATCCTTAAAAATGCGTTTCACCAAACCTTCAAACATGTTCAGGATATCTTCCTGTTCAACAAAACACATTTCACAATCTATCTGGGTAAACTCCGGCTGCCTGTCGGCACGCAGGTCTTCATCCCTAAAGCATTTTACGATTTGGTAATACCTATCGTAACCGCTTACCATCAAAAGTTGTTTAAAGGTTTGCGGGCTTTGCGGTAATGCATAAAACTGACCCGGGTTCATGCGGCTGGGTACCACAAAATCCCTTGCACCTTCCGGTGTAGATTTTATAAGGAAGGGCGTTTCAATATCCATGAAATTATTTTCATGCAGGTAATTTCTTGTACTTCGGCCCACGGCATAACGCAAGGCAAGGTTCTTTTTAACCGCATTCCTGCGCAGGTCTAAATACCGGTATTTCATCCGTAGTTCATCACCGCCATCGGTATCATCCTGTATGGTAAAGGGCGGCACGGCCGATTTATTGAGTATGGTAAATTGCTCCACCGTTATTTCAATATCACCTGTAGGAATGTTATTGTTTTTGTTGCTGCGCTCATTTACTTTGCCCGAAACCTGCAATACAAATTCCCGTCCCAATGGATTGGTATCTAGTTGGGCATTCAGGTTTTCAGAAAAAAGTAATTGGGTAATGCCATAGCGGTCCCTCAGGTCAACGAAAGTAATGCTGCCAAATTTTCTAACGGTTTGTACCCAGCCAGCCAGGGTAGTTTCCTTGTTTACGTCCTCCATCCTTAATTCGCCGCAGGTATGTGTTCTAAACATGTTGTTTTTTGTTGAATTTTCGGCAAAGATAAGCCCTGTAGGTATAAGTAAAAATTACATCTGGCCGGCTGGGGGCGTGCAAAAATTTCAACTGGCAACAATTGTGTGTATTATTCGTTCTGTAGTTATGAAAAAGTATAGTTATGTGTATTCTTTTTTTTAGCAGGGAGGCCGGTTGCGGATTGTTGTATTAAAAAAACACTTATTTTTCCGCAGCAAAATTACCAAACAAACTTTTTTACTTTTTTTTGAAACCCAACAATTTTTCTCAATGAAAAAATTTCTTGTTTCCGTTGCCCTGTTGGCAAGCGTGCACTCTTTTGCCCAATCCACTTCCTATCAAAAAGCCTGGGAAGCTTTAAATAAAAATGACCGTGCTGCTGCAGCATTGCTATTGCAGGAGGCAATGAAGGATCCCGCCCAAAAGATGGATGCCTACATCAGCAATCTCTACCTGCAGGCATATAGCGGTAAGGACAACGAAGTACAGGATTTTGCAAATAGTTTTTATACTCAGGCAGCCAACCCTTATCCTTATATTTTTGCGCTATGGTTCAATAACGCTGTATTAGGGGGATATGGCAAAAAGAAATATGTGCACCAGGTAAAGCTTGCAGATGAACTTCTGAAAGATACAAAGGCACCCGGAACCATTATTGCGGCTGCCAACTACCAGAAGGGAATGCACAATCTTTTTTCGAACGATTTTAAAAAAGCCCAGGCCAATTATGATGCCGTGGGAAATATACGGAACTGGCAGTTTGTGGGCCCTTTCGAAAATATTTCTGAAAGTGGTATTTACAAATCGTACGGCCCGGAAAAACATCCCGAAGCAGCAGCATTTTTCAATTCCGTAACCAATGCTAAGGTGCAATGGTTTACGCCCACGGCCGAAAATCCTGACGGCTGGACACCGGTTTCCTACCAGTTTCCGAGAAGAACAGCAGTAGTATATGCACAAACATTTATAGAATCGGCAAAGGAACAACAAGTGCTTTGCAACCTTGGCTTTACCGGTGCTATCCGTTTGTGGGTAAATGATGTGGAAGTACTTACAGAAACCCGCGAACGTGTAACTGAAATGGATGCGTTTTCTGCCCGTGCAGTTTTGAAAGCCGGTGTAAACCGGGTGTTGGTGCAGCTTGCCTATTCCGATAAAGGTTATGCGAACTTTTGTCTCCGGCTTACAGATGATAACTACCGTGCTGTTGATGGTCTCACCAACTCGGCTGTTTACAAGAACTACACGGCAGGAACTTCAACCGGAACAAACCCTGTTGTGCCGCATTTTGCAGAATCGTTTTTTGAGAGCAAGGTAAAAAAGGAAGCTGGTAACCTGGTGAACTACCTGCTGCTGGCAGATGTGTATATGCGTGATAACAAAGTGCTGGAGGCAAGGCAGGTGCTGGCCGATGGCCTTGAAAAAGCGCCTTCCAATTCATTGTTGCGAATGAAACTGATTGAAGCCCTGAACAAAGAAGATAATCAAACCCAGGCCCAGGAAGAGCTGGAGCGGATAAAGCAGGACGATCCGCTTAGTAAAACAGTAATGGATATTAAAATAAAAGAGCATTACGATAACGAAAAATTTGAGGATGCTACTGCTGAAATCAAGAAGCGGATCGCCTTGCATGGCGAAGATGAAACTACCGACGGCTACAAAGTGCTGCTGATGGCGAAAGAACAAAAATATGACGACCTGGTAAAGGAAGCAGAACGGATGTTCATCAAGTATCCTGATAACTTTAACCTGGTAAGCATGATGTACACACTTAAAAAAGATGTGTATAAAGACAGGAAAGGGGCGATGAAAGTATATGAGAATTTCATGAGTCGCAATTTTAATTATGATGTGTATGAAACCTATGCCAACATTCTAAGTGAGCAGGGCGATACTAAAAAATCGCTGGCCATAAAACAGGACCTGGCAAAGAACTTTCCGTATAATCCTTACGGATTTATCCAGTTATCAAAATACCATTTTGGTATTAAAGATTATTCAAAGGCGGAAGCATATACCAGGGACGGTATTAAACTGGCACCTTATTATGAAGCCTACTGGGAGCAACTGGGCGATATTAAAAACGAAACCAATAATAAGGAAGAAGCGCTGCAGGCCTACAACGAATCGCTTAAATACAATCCCAACCAATACGGCATCATTGCCAAGATAAGGAAGCTGAACAACCTGCCCGAGCTATCGAAACTTATTAATGCAACGGATATTGATGCTGCTATTGCCAACGATAAACCGGCAGAAGCAACCAATACAGACTATGGCTACTATTTTATTCTTGATGAGAAGAATGTAGTTATGCACCCCGGCGGTGCCACGGAAGAATTTGTTTCTTATGTGCTCAGGATTACCAACGAAAAAGGTGTAGACAGGTACAAGGAATCTTCTATAGGGTACGACAATAACCAGGACCTGCTGATTGAAAAAGCAGAGATCATTAAAAAGAACAATGCTCACATACAAGGTGAGCGGAACGGGAATGAAGTGGTGTTCACCAACCTGGAAGTGGGAGACCTCGTGGTATTTAAATACCGCTTACAACGTTATGTGTACGGCCGTTTTGCCAAAGAATATTGGGACCAATATTACCTGAACTCGCAGGTGTACAGCGGCATTTCCCGGTACAGCATCATGATACCAAAAGAGGAACAACTGAACTTTAAGGTTACCAATGGAAACATAAAACCCACCGAAAAAATTATAGAAAATTTCAAGCAGTATAGCTGGGAGCACAATAAGGCAACGCCTTTAAAAGATGAACCACTAATGCCACAATTAGTAGATGTGGGCGAAGTGTTGCATATCTCAACTTTAAAAGACTGGAATGATGTGGCAAACTGGTATGCAGATGTAAGCAACAACAAAGCTGAGGAAGACCTGGAGATTATTGCGCTTTATAACAAGCTGTTGAAAGACCTTCCAAAAACTACGAGCCAGTATGCAAAGGCCCGTATCATTTACGATTACCTGGAAAAAAATATTCGCTACAGTTCTGTATCCTTCCGGCAGAGTGCCTATGTGCCGCAGCGGCCTTCGCAAACACTAAGTACACGCCTGGGCGATTGTAAAGATTTTTCCAGCCTGTTTGTAACCCTTGCACAAATGGCAGGTATCAATGCCCAACTGGTGTTGGTTAATACCAGGGATAATGGCGATAAAGCTATTGTGCTGCCTTCGGTTGAATTTAATCATTGTATTGCAAAAGCAGTACTTGATGGTAAGCCATATTACATTGAGCTAACCGATAATTACCTGCCTTTTGGCAGCCTTCCCAATAATCTTGTTGGCGCTGCCATTCTTGAAATTCCATATCGCCAGTCTAGTACTAATGCAACGCTGATAACGCTTAACTCAGCTACAAAAACAAAAGATGTTGTAAAAAGAAACATCAGCATTGTACCCAATGGAACCAACCTTGATATTGCGGTTGATGTGTTACGGATAGGTAATCCCTCTTCCTCAATACGCAGCACTTATGTACACCTTGATGAGGAAAGAAAAATGCAGGAAATGGAAAAAGTAGTAGCAGGCGGATATAAGAATAATGTAAAACTGAATAAACTGGTATTTAAAAATCTTGACCTGGTGTCTGATTCAATTTCTTATAACTACGCTTTCAAAGTAAAGGACGAGGTAGCTGAAATTGGCAGTATGAATACCTTTCGGGTATTTTACCCCGATGTGGTGGCATCCCTCAATAATTTCAGTGCCGAAACCAGGGAGTTCCCGGTAGAATACTGGACATACGAAGATGTAGACAGTTATGAAACCACCGTAACAATAGCGATACCCGATGGTAAGAAGTTCATCGAGTTGCCAACATCAGAGAAGCTTACATTCAGGGATATG
Organism: Chitinophagales bacterium; assembly: GCA_038256495.1. Classification (GTDB taxonomy): domain Bacteria; phylum Bacteroidota; class Bacteroidia; order Chitinophagales; family Chitinophagaceae; genus Ferruginibacter. The sequence goes on along the minus strand of JBBSKH010000055.1, from coordinate 168 downwards.
AAATTCGAACTTCACTACAATCTTGTTGCTCCCGGCAAATTAGTTATCAGCAGAAAATTCAGCGGCAACAGGCAAAATATTTCGGCGGCAGAATATCCAGCTTTCCGGGAGTTTTTTGAAAAGATCGTAAAGGCCGAACAGAAGTTTATTGCTTATAAGTGATGAGGG
>JBBSKH010000054.1:0-24772 GCA_038256495.1 Chitinophagales bacterium | reverse complement strand
TTAGGGGACAGGGGCTTCTCTTTAAGTTCCCCTTTAGGGGACAGGGGCTTCTCTTTAAGTTCCCCTTTAGGGGACAGGGGCTTCTTTTTAAGTTCCCCTTTAGGGGACAGGGGTTTCTTTAGGGGACAGGGGCTTCCGCCATGCCAATTATCTTCAGCCGGGTCAGCAGCCGTTCTTCTTTTAATTCGTATTGCAGGAAATTCACCAATGCCAGATCCGGACTGTTGTACAGCGCAGTTGTATTCTTATATACTTCCCCAACAGATTTTTTTACCTGCATGATCTTATCCCTCAACACAGCCGGCGGGTTTACCACCAGTTGGTACTCATATATTTTATACCCGGGCAGGGTAGTGCCGGCCAGTTGCATAACATAAAAATTTTAAGTGTTCAAACGCCGGTACACCCCGGCATCTTTTTTATCTTTATTACCAAATTAATTAGTATAAAATTACTAAATAAATTAGCTTTACAGAAATAATATTTTATGGAATACGAACAGGAATTCTTTAGTACAGCTTACCGCGGAAGTAAAACTTTCAGTCAGCAGGATGTGCCCACGGCCAATGCCACCGGCTTTGGCGCCGCGGCAGACGACTATATGGAGCGGGGCATTGATCTTAATGAAGAACTGGTAAGAAACAAGCCTGCTACTTTTTTTTTCAGGATGAAGGGGGATGCCATGACGGACGCCGGCATCTTCAACAATGACATCCTGGTTGTAGATCGCTCTGTGCCGCTGGCCAACGACCGCATCATCATCGCTGTGCTGAATGGAGAACTACTGGTGCGGCGTTTCCATAAAAATTTTACGTCCTCCTTTCTCATTGCCGGCAATGAAAGATATAAGACTATTAACCTGGCCGAGTTTGGGGAGTTTACCATGTGGGGCGTGGTGGTATATGCCATCCATTCACTTTATTATAAATGATATCATCAACGAAGGTTGAATTTTTATAACCATGACGGCTATTGTAGATTGTAACAGTTTTTATTGCTCCTGCGAACGCTTGTTCAGGCCGGACCTTGACAAGAGCCCGGTGGTAGTGTTGAGCAACAACGACGGTTGTATTATTTCCCGCAGCGATGAAGCCAAGCAGTTGGGGGTAGAAATGGCCGGCCCTTATTTTAAGGCCCGGCCGATGATTGAGAAACATGGTGTGGCGGTGTTCTCTTCTAATTACCAATTGTATGGCGACCTAAGCTGGCGGGTGATGGAAACCATGCGTACCATGCTGGGTAGGCAGCAGGTGGAAGTGTATTCTGTTGATGAGGCTTTCCTAAACCTGGATATGGTGCCCGCTGAACAACTGGCCGCCCGTGCGCTGGAGATAAGGGAAACCGTAGAGACATGGACCGGCATTAAAGTATCGGTTGGCGTGGCGCCCACTAAGGTGCTGGCAAAGATGGCCAACCGGCTGGCGAAGAAAAACAAGTTGGCCAGTAATTGCGTGATGTTGTTAGACAGCAAGGAACGCATTAAAGCGGCGTTGCAACAAACGCCGGTAGATGAGATATGGGGTGTGGGCCGGCAGTATGCCCAGAAACTAAAAGATGCCTGGGGCATTTTTGATGCATGGCAACTGAGCCAGATGAGTGAGGCTTTTGGAAAAGCTCAACTGGGTGGTGTAGTGGGCGCCCGTTTGATAAGGGAGTTGAACGGCGAAGCATCCCGTTTTTTTGAGGAGGAATTGGTAGTGAAGAAAGTGATAGCCACCACCCGTATGTTCGGGCGGGCTGTAAGCAACATCAACGACATTAAAGAAGCGGTGGCAACGTATACATCCCGGGCGGCAGAAAAGCTGCGGCGGCAACGGAGTGCCGCCGGTCAGTTGAGCGTGTTTATGGTGAGCAAAGATGACCAACCTTCCGATACTTACCGCCGGGGTACCACCGTTAGCAGTTACGTTGAGTTGCCGGTGGCCACCTGCCTGAGCCACGAACTGATAAAGGCCGCTACCCAACTGGTAGACCAACTGTACGAACCCGGCCTCCAATATAAAAAAGCTGGTGTTACGCTAAGTGCCCTGGTGCCAGATGCTTCTATACAGGGAAACCTTTTTGAAGGGCCAGGGGAAGGTGCCCGCAGGAAGCTAATGGACATGGTAGACAATATTAATTTCAGCCAGCGGGATGATGTGCTGAAGTTTGCCGCCAGCGGCCTCCAGCGTAACTGGAAGATGCGGCAGGACTTGCGGAGTGCGAGGTATACCACCCGATGGGATGAGCTATGCCAGGTTAAGTAATTATTAAATATTGAAAAGATGCATAACCCTTTTGTACAAATTACCCCTGCCTTACTGCAAGCCATGATGGCCAGCCCAAAACTATTTGTGCGGCAGCATTTCCCTCGTGGTAAAACTATTTTTGATGATGATGATATGATGCCGCTGCTGTTTACCTATTATGAAAAAACAAACGAGGTGGAGGCCAACAGGGCCAATATTCATATGGCGCAAATAAATGAAGACCCTTACCGGTTCCTGTACGACAGCGACCAGGAAGACCACCGCCGCCGGCTGATGAATGCCTGTGCTGCTTCGCCAAAATATACTATTTATATTAACCTGTTGCACCAGCAATGGGTGCCGCCAACCTGGCTGCGGCGAAAGCTGCATGCATACATGCTTACTCATTTCTACTGGTGGCATTACAGCAAGACCCACCAGTTGCATATTCACCTTAAAGATCGCTACGGGCAATTATACCTGCATTTAAGTTGGAAAGCCAACACGGCTGATTTACTTTTGGATGAATTAGAAAATTTTCCGGCATGTGTTACGACATGAGTTATTTTTCCTCCATTAAACTGGTAAGCGATTTCCTGAACATTCCTGATCCCGGGCTTTTTGATTTTACTCCCACCTACCACCAGGTGGCGCAAACATTTTGTGGCTGGCCGGTGGCGTTGTACGATGATGGAATTAAGATCAGGATATTTGACTGGGGCCTTATTGCAGATTATATGAACACGCCGGAAAAAATAAAACGATACCGGAGCAGCATGGCCAATGCACGTAGTGAAAAGCTATTGGATGATAAACGATCGGTATGGCATAGGTTGCGGCAACAGCGTTGCCTTGTGTTTACTACTGGTTTTTTTGAACACCGGGATATTGGCGCAAAAAAGAAATTGCCTTATTTTATTTCTGTACCCGGGCAACCCGTATTTTGTTTTGCAGGATTGTATAATTATTCGCCCCTGCCAGATGCCGAGACTGGAGAAGCGAAAGGAACTTTTGCAATTATGACAAGGCCGGCCAACGAATTGATGAGCAAGGTCCACAATTCGGGAGAGAACAGCCAGCGTATGCCGGTGTTGCTTACAAAAGAGTTGGCATTGCAATGGATTCAACCCACTTTAACAGACGAGGAAATCCGCGGTATATTGAGTTATGAATTTCCTGCAGGGGAGATGGAGGCATGGCCGGTGGATAGCATCAGGCGGCGTAAAGATGATGATGCTGGCGTGATTACTGTACTGGATGAGGAAGGTATACCGGCCTTGTGAGTATTTAAGTTGCAAAAAGCTGACAACATGTAGCCGGTTTTCTTGTTAGAAATAAATACACATTACAGAATAAATACACACTACAGAGATTTTAAAACGGAAAAAATTTATAGATATGGAGAAGGCACAATTTGGAATGATAGGGTTAGGAACCATGGGTAGCAACCTGGTATTAAACATCGCCGACAAAGGAATATCCGTTTGCGGATACGACCTTGACCTCGGTAAACGCCAGCAATTGCTGGAAGTGGCGGAAGGCCAGCCGGTGCAAACGGCAGACACAACTGCAGAGCTTGTGGCTGCGCTGGAAAGGCCAAGAAGAATTATGATGATGGTGCCCGCTGGTAAAATTGTAGATGCTGTAATTGATGAAATAGCGCCCTTGCTTGATAGAGGAGATATTTTGATAGATGGTGGTAACTCACATTACACGGATACCGACAGGCGCATTGGTAAGCTGGCCGGCATGGGAATAGAATATACAGGCATGGGCATCAGCGGGGGTGAAGAAGGCGCCAGGTTTGGGCCCAGCCTGATGCCAGGCGGCACGAAGGAAAGCTATGCACACCTGAAAGATATTCTGGAGAAAATAGCTGCACAAACTGACGAAGGTGCATGCGTTACCCTGGTGGGTAATGGCTCCGCCGGTCATTACACAAAGATGGTACATAACGGCATAGAGTATGCGATCATGCAAATGATCTGTGATGTTTATGGCATTTTGAAAAATGCGCTGGGCTGCGATAATGATGAACTCCATGCTATATTTCATAAATGGAATCAAGGGCGTTTACAATCCTTCCTGGTAGAAATATCTGCAAAAATATTTTTACAGCCAGATGACAGGAACCCTTCAAATCGGCTGGTAGATGTGGTGTTAGACCGGGCGGCACAAAAAGGAACGGGCATGTGGACGAGCGTGAGCGCCTTGAACCTGCATATTCCTACACCCACAATAGATGAGGCCGTGGTTGCCAGAGACCTTTCCGTATTTAAAGCCGAAAGAATGAAAATAGCGGCATTCAGAAAGAGTCCTGTAGAAAATGCCGGCAAACCCGACAAGGAAGCCGCCATCAAAGACCTGGAGGATGCATTGTATTTTGGCATGATGACGAGTTATATGCAAGGGTTTCACCTGCTGCAGGCAGCATCCATGACTTATAATTATGGTGTAGATATGGCAGAAGTGGCCCGCATCTGGAAAGGCGGCTGCATTATCCGTTCAATCATGTTAAACGACATCCGGAAGACCTACCTGGCTGATCAAAACCTCATCAACCTGGTATTTGATAAAGATTTTTACCTGGCACTACAGGAGCAGCGCCAAGGGCTGGTAAACAGTTTAAAGATCGCTATGGATTACAGGGTAGCCACGCCTGCATTGAGCAGCAGCCTGCAATACGCCGAGATGTGGGGCACCGGCAGATTATCCAGTAACTTATTACAGGCTCAAAGAGATTTTTTTGGCGCACACACTTATGAAAGAACCGATGCCGAAGGGAGCTTTCATACAGAATGGAACTGATATCATTTTTTATAAACAGGTTTTAGCAAGTAGCTACAAAACATAATATATGACACAGGAAGCACTACCATCTACATCCATCGTAATATTCGGGGGCACAGGTGACCTTACAAATCGTAAACTGATCCCGGCATTTTATAACCTATACCTTACGAGGAACATGCCGGCAAGTTTCAGGATTGTTTTAATTGGAAGAGACGAGGACAAGAACGATGCATTTAAAGAAAAACTCCTGCAAGGGGTGAATGAATTTTCCAGGACAGGGAAGGCCGATGCAAAGACCTGGAAGGCGTTTTCGGCTCGCCTGGTGTACCTGCAGGGAGATTTGCTTGTTACTGCAATGTATCAGGAACTTGGCAAACTGCTTACCAAATTTGATAAGAGCGATAACGAGCGAAACATTAGGATGTATTACCTCGCCATTCCCCCCAAGTATATTGAGAATGTTGCCGACGGCCTTTGTGAAAATAAGTTGTGTAACAAAGCAAAGACAGACCGCATTGTGGTAGAGAAACCATTCGGTACAGATTACAAGTCTGCCGTAGAGCTGAATCATTTTTTACTAAAGCGTTTTGATGAAAAGCAGATCTACCGCATTGATCATTACCTGGGAAAAGAAACGGTACAAAACATCATGTCGTTTCGTTTTGCCAATACCGTTTTTGAAGCTTTGTGGAATAACCGCCATATAGATCATGTACAGATAACCGTGGCAGAAGAAGTTAGTGTGGGTAGCAGGGGTGGCTATTACGATTCGGTGGGTGCAATGGTAGATATGATTCAAAATCACCTGATGCAGTTGTTGTGTACCATTGCTATGGAATGCCCGAAAAAGAACGAAGCAGAATTGATAAGGGATACCAAAGTGGCTGTGTTAAAACATATCAGGCCTTTTACCCGGGCAATGGTTTATAAAAACATCGTTAAAGGCCAGTACGCTGCCGGAAGGATAAATGGTAAGAACCAGGTTGGCTACCTGCAGGAAGATAAGGTGCCAAAGAACTCCGCAACAGAAACCTATGTGGCAGCCAAGTTCCTTATAGATAACGAAAGGTGGAAAGGTGTTCCTTTCTATTTAAAAACCGGAAAATCGCTTGCGAAGAAAGCATCGGTTATTATGATACAATTTAGAGAAGCTCAACAAAAAATATTTGCAGACGACTTGTTGCCCAACAGGCTTTTTATAAGCATTCAGCCCGAGCAGGAAATAAGTTTGCTGTTTGAAAGTAAAGTGCCCGGTGTGCAGATGAAACTTAAGCCGGTGGAAATGGATTTTACCTATAAGGACTCTTACATTGAAGAAACTCCCGAGGCTTATGAAGCTTTGCTGCTGGATGTAATTGAAGGTGATGCCACTTTATTTATGCGCAGCGACCAGGTAGAAATTGCCTGGAAAGTAGTAGAGCCAATTTTAAATGCCTGGAGAAAAGATCCTAAGAAAGGTTTACATAAATACAAAGCCGGCGGCTGGGGACCTGCAGCAGCAAAGGAGTTATTGCATCCTTATGCCAAAGACTGGATATTATTACCTGAACTCGAAAAATAAACATTATGGTAAATCCACAATATATCAGGACTACCTGGCCCGATGCAACAGCACTTGCAACAGCAGTAGCCCAATTGATAGTAACAGAGAGTAATAAAGCAGTACAAAAGAATGGACAGTTCACATTAGCGTTGTCTGGTGGAAGTACACCCTTGTTGTTGTACAAGTTGCTGGCTGCGGAACCTTTTATCAATAATATTCCATGGAAGAAAACGGTAATTGCTTTTAGCGACGAACGTTTTGTACCAGCTACCAGCGATGATAGTAATTATAAAATGGTTTACGATAACCTGCTGAGTAAAGTGCCTGTTCCTAAAAAAAATATATTGCGGGTAGTTACGGTTAAAACAACACCTGAAGCATCTGCAAAATTGTACGAGGCTTCGTTGAAGCAATACATCAGCAAGGCAAAACCATTTGATATGGTATTACTGGGTATTGGTGAAGATGGGCATACTGCTTCTGTTTTTCCCGGCAGTCCGTTGATTACAGACTCAAAGAATATGATAAAAGATGCCTGGCATGAAGCATCGGGTATGCATCGCATCAGCTTTACTTTGCCTTTTATTGCAAGGGCGAAGAATGTAGTTGTATTGGTGGCGGGTAAAAACAAAGCGGAAGTTGTGAAAACGCTTTTCGCAAAAAAGCAATCAGGCCTGCCTGCAGAAAGCATAGCTGCTTCGCAAAATCTTTTCTGGTATTTTGATGAAGGTGCCGCTTCGCTTATTTAGCCGTGTTGCGCAGTTTCTCGTAGATAATTATGTTCATAAAAATAAGCAACATACCATAAAAGGCATCTTCAAAAGGAATGGTATAAATCCGGAAATCAAGGTTCTCTGCATTGTTGTATAACACAACAGGTATGGCGGTTAAAAATCCATTTACCAGCAGGAATGGTACCAGGATAACGCCATAGGCGATAAGGAATGCAGGGAAATTAAACCCGTCAAAAAATTTTTTCAAAGGAAGATAAGCCAGCATTGCTGCTCCCAGCAAGATGAACGTATAAGCGGTGTAGCGTTGCTTAAAGAACAATATACCCACCAGCAGAAAAATAACTGCCATTGCCATCATCAATTTGTTGCCACTACCCAGCTTTGTAACAGATGGAAAATAACACAACAGGCATTCGTAAATAAATACACAGCAATAAGGCACTACGAAAAAGAACAAGACTTCTTCTACCGGCAGGTTGCCAATATGGTAACCGGTTATATATGCTTCGTTAAAAGACCATATGCCCCAATGCGTAAACAATGCATCCCAGGCGATATAGAAAATTGCCGGCAGCAGCATGGCGGGAAACAGGAAACGCCATTTTTTGTGGTAAGCTACTTTTTTATCGAAACTTAAAAACAAAGGGCCGGCAACAGCGCCAGACAGTATCAAAAAATATGTATAGTGTGTATTCAATTTTCGGTGGAAAAAGTTGGAGTGTGTTGATAAGAACCCAAGCACCTATTTAGCCAAAGATAACCTATTGCGTTTTTTATCGGCCTTTACTTTATCCCAGTATTTTTTTGCCACGTACAACATGCCAAAGCTTTCCCCAGCTTCTTTATTTAAATGCTTGTGGTGCATTTTATGTGCCCAGCGTATGGTTCTTATATAAGTATTGTTGCTGCGGCTAAACCATTTAAAGCGTTGGTGTATGATAACATCATGCACCAGGAAATATGCGAGCCCATACATGGCGATGCCGAAACCAATTGCTGCCATCCAGTATTTTTGTTGTTGTAAGCCAAACATAATACAAAGCCAGCTTGGTATGGCAAAGATCAGAAAGAAGGCATCATTTTTCTCAAAAGCGCCCGGTGCCGGCTGGTGATGATCTTCATGCAGGACCCACAAAAAGCCATGCATCACATAGCGGTGCGTAAGCCATGTGATGCCTTCCATCAGCAAAAAAGTGCCGAGCATGATCGGTATAAAAATTAACCAGTTCATAAAAAAGTGCGAAGCAATAAGAAAAACATTGCCTGGATAAGTAACAAATTTACAGCGAATTTGTTTTCTTTTTTAAACGGCAAGTAGTAATACAAAAACAATAACAAAAAGCTGATTACAAACCAGCAGATATAATTAAAAATGGGAATATCGCCGTTGCCCAGCCATTGCCAATAGCCCAGTTTTACAGCAACGGGTTCAATTAGCCAGTCGAATAAAACGGCAAGTGTAGCGCCATCTACCATTACCGAAATGAGGCCAATGCGTTTCAATTTCTCACCTGTTTCGTCACTTAATTTCCGGGCAGCCTTCGATAGTAAGGTGTGAATACAAACGCCGCAGCAATAAATTACAATAAACCAGTTGGCGCCAATAATTAACGGCACATCATACACTGCAGGACCAAGCACGGTACCATAACGGTAGTTGCCAAACAGCGCCCCGGTGGATGTGCCGATAATTTCTACTGCAATACCTGTTACAACACATAATAAAAAGAACAACAGGAACCATTTGTTCCGCTGTTGTTGGGTATACCAAAGCAGGCCCGTCATTAATAACAGGTTAAGCGGAGTGGTTTGTAAAAATGCCGGGGATTTAAAAACCAGTATTCCCACCAGGCCAATAGTATGAAACAATATGGCAATAGCGGTGGCTATTTGGTATTTCGAAAAATTTTTCAATGATTTTGCGTGCGCTTTTTTTTCAGGTCTTTTTCAATAATGGCTGCGGTGATCTGTGCACTTTTCAGGCAAAGAGGAATTCCGCCGCCGGGGTGCACGCTGCCGCCGCAATGATAAAGTTTTTTTACATAACTACTGAAATTAGCTTGCCTTAAGAAAGCCGACATCAGGCTGTTAGAACTGGTGCCGTACAACGAACCCTGGTAGCTGGCGGTGCGTTGTTCAATACCTTCGGGTGTAAGAACGGTTTCAGACTCTACCATTGATGTTATATCTGTTTGTAAAACCCTGTTTAGTTTATTGATGATATGTTTGCGGGCCTCATTCACCAGTTCATCCCATGGCTGCCCTGTGTTGGCCGGCACATTAATCATAACAAACCAGTTTTCTTTGCCGGCCGGGGCATGTGCCGCTTCCTCTTTGCTGGTAATATTTATGTATACCGTTGGGTCATCATATATTTTACCTTCTTTAAAAATATGCCTGAACTCTTCTTCATAATTCCTGGTAAAAAAAATATTGTGTAATTCCAGTTGCGGGAATTGTTGCGTTATTCCCCAGTAAAAAATAACAGCGCTGCTGCTTCTTTCCTGCTTCAGTATTTTTTTTGCTTTTTGCGGGTGCCTCAGCAGATTTTTGTAAGTAAAGTAAATATCTACATTACTTACCACTATATCTGCCATTATATTTTCACCATTTGCTACCACACCCTGTGTTTCATTATCAGCATGCACAATTCGCTGCACGGGGGTATTTAATTCAAATTTCACTCCTTTCTTCAACGCCAGTTTATACAAGGCATTGGCGATATTGATCATGCCGCCTTCGGGGTAAAAAGTTCCTTCGTTCAACTCAAGGTGAGGTATAACGCTGAGCATAGCTGGTGCCTGGTAAGGGTTGCTGCCATTGTAGGTGGCAAATCTATTAAAAATCTGTACTGCTTCGGGTGTCTCAAATTGTTTTTTGTTGTAGGTGTTTAGGGTATTCAGCAGGTAAGAGATCTTCATTGCTTCCAAAGCTTTAAACACTCTCTTGTGCATCCATGTGGCCCGTTTGTGCAAAGAGTAATTAAGGAAGATAGTGCCGATCTTACGATACAGTTTATCTGCTTTTTGCAGGTAGCCTGTTACATTTTTTTCCGGCTCACCGGTTTGCTCTTGTAATTCTTTTGCGAAAGATGAAGCGTTAGTATAAGCGTTTATTACTTTACCATTTTCAAAAAAGTATTTGCAGGCGATGGGGACAGGCCGATAAACCAGGTAATCTTCCATTGGTTCGCCGGCGGCGTCAAACAGGTCTTTGATGTTGCCTGGTTGTGTAAATAATGAAGGGCCTTCATCAAAATTGTAGCCATCCTTTGTAAACATGGATAATTTGCCTCCTGGGTAACTGTTCATTTCATACACCGTTACATCCATATCCTGTATGGCTAACCTTGTAGCGATAGCCAGGCCGGCTACACCACTGCCAATGATAATGGCGCTCTTTTTTTGCATGCTACTGTAATTGTTCCGGGTAAGCTGCAAGATAGGATTCCAGCTTTGGAAAAGCAATTTTAAACCACGAGGTATATTGTTCGGGATGAGTGTGTATGGAGGCTTTTATAGTATCTAAAGGAAAATATGCAAAACTGTTTACTTCCCTGTTGTCAGGCATTATAAGATCAGTATAATTGCCAATAAAAACATGGTCAACCTCGTACTCTGTTAAGCCGTTATCAAAAATGGTTTTATAGGTAAAGTTGAATGCGTTGGTAAGTGTTGTGGTAAAACCCATTTCTTCCTGCAGCCTTCGGATGGCGGCGTCAATGGTATCTTCACCTGGCATGGGATGGCTGCAACAGGCATTTGTCCATAAGCCGGCGCTGTGGTATTTATCAAGCGCACGTTGCTGCAAGAGCATTTCTCCCTTCTCATTAAATATAAACACGCTGAAAGCCCTGTGCAGCACACCTTTTTCGTGTGCCTCCATTTTTTCCATGGCGCCAATGGCTTCATCCTGTTCGTTTACTAAAATGACCTGTGTTAACATATAGTTGGTTAAAGAATATTTAACTGGCTCCTCAGGCCCGCCCTTACCAGGATAAAAGCTTTGGAGTAGTTAGGAATACGCACCCTGTTGTTTAATAACAGGTCTGGCTGTGCTTGTTTAATTTTCTTAAAGAGACTAAGATAATATTTATAAGCAACGTATACACCAAACCGTGCTTTTACCGGTAACTCAAGAATGCCGGTATAAGCTTTTTGAAAATCTGCAGTAATATCATCTTCAATCTGCTTTTTCATTTCCGGGGTGAAATTCCTGAAATCAATTCCCGGAAAATAAGACCTGTTCAGTTGTTCGTAGTCTGCTTTAAGGTCCCGCAGGAAATTTACCTTCTGGAATGCTGCACCCAGGGCTTGTGCATAAGGCTTCAGGTATTGAAACCTTTCTTTATCACCTTCGCAAAATATCTCCAGGCACATAAGTCCCACTACTTCGGCACTACCATAAATGTATTGCTGGTAGCCATCCATATCATACTTGGTCTCATTCAGGTCCAACTCCATGCTGTTAAAGAATGCTTCTATAAGCTCATGATCGATGTTATATTTGTTTACCGTTATCTGGAAACTATGCAGGATGGGATTGAGACTGATTTTGTCTGAAATGGCCTGGTAAGTAGCATCTTTAAACTGTTGAAGCAATTGTCCTTTATCGTGCTCGTGAAAAGTGTCTACGATCTCATCCGCAAAGCGAACAAATCCATAAATATTATAAATGGAAGTACGCAAAGAATGATGCAGTAATTGTATAGCACTGCTAAAAGAAGTGCTGTATTTTTTGGTAGTCAGTTTGCTGCACTCCTGGCTTACCTCATGAAAGAGCTGCATCATAACGGGTTAGTTTAACGTTTAAAGTCTTTATTTATTTCCCTGGCCACCACCTCACCGCTAATAAGCGAAGGCGGAACGCCTGGTCCGGGAACTGTTAATTGCCCGGTGTAATATAAATTGTTTATTTTTTTGCTTTTCATAGTTGGTTTTAAAATGGCCGTTTGCATCAACGTATTTGCCAGGCCATAAGCATTTCCCTTAAATGCATTATAGTCGCTTTTGAAATCTGCAATGGCATAACTCCTGTTATAAACAATATCACCGGCAATTTGTTCCCCTGTATGTGCCTCAAATCTTTGAACGATTTTGTTAAAATATTTTTCTCTCAGTTCGGGGGTGTCTCCCGTTAACCCTGATGCCACGGGCACCAGGAAAAATAAATTTTCGCTGCCTTCTGGCGCTACGGTATCATCTGTTACCGAAGTAGCACTCACATAAAAAAGTGGTGCTGTTGGCCAACCTGGCTTTTTATATATCTCATCGGCATGTTTACCAAAATCTACATCAAAGAACAGGGAATGGTGTAAAACGTTTGATAGTTTCTTTTTCAGTCCCACGTAATACAGCAGGCAAGAAGGAGCCATCACCCTTTTATCCCAATATTTTTCAGTATAGGTACGGTACACTTCAGGCAGCAATTGCTGCTCCACATGGTGGTAGTCTGCTCCAGCAATTATCACATCTGCATCAAATACGAATTCTTTGCCGTCAGGGCCTTGTGTAACTACGCCCGTAACCCTGCCATCTGCCACATTAAGCCGCACAACATTGCTGTTGAAATGAAATTGTACTCCCAGTTGAGTGGCGAGGGAATGCATGCCTTCTACAATCTGGTACATGCCGCCTTTTGGATACCAGGTGCCGAGTTTAATATCCGCATAATTCATCAGGCTGTACAAGGCAGGAATATTTTCCGCCATTGCACCCAGGAAAAGTACCGGGAATTCCATCAACTGCTTCAGCTTGGCATGTGTAAAATATTTACCCACATGTTTTTTCATCGAGGTAAATACGTCCAGTTTCAATACGCCCTTGGCAAGGTCAATATCTAAAAACTCTGATAAAGACCTACCAGGTTTTTGAACCAGTTTATTGATGCCTACCTCATATTTGAAAGCTGCTTCTGCAAGGAACTGGTCAAGCTTTGCGCCGGCACCTTTTTCAATATCTTCAAAAACTGTTTTTAATTTATTGTAATCGGCAGGGATGTCCATTGGTCCATCAGACCAGTATACCCGGTAAGACGGGTCCAACCTTTCAAGTTCATAATAATCCGAAACTTTTTTACCAAAGGAGTTGAAGTAATTTTCAAATACATCGGGCATCCAGTACCAACTGGGCCCCATATCAAAAGTAAATCCATCAGCTTTAAACTGCCTGGCCCTGCCGCCCGGTATATCATGCTTTTCAAGCACCATTACTTCCCAGCCATCACGGGCTAAAAAACTTGCCGCAGACATACCTGCAAATCCACTTCCTATAACTACCGCTTTTTTCACAGGGCTAACATAAGATTATCACGCCAGATAACACCAACAAAAATTTAATAACGGTTTATTTGCTCTTTTAACAACTTGCGGGCAAAGTGAATCCTGCTTTTAATTGTTCCCAGCGGCTCTTGCAGCAAATTGGCAATTTCATTGTATTTATATCCTTCAAAATACATGATGAAGGGGTGTTTGAATATTTCTGGCAGATCGTGGATGGCAGCCCTGATATCTTTCAACTTCAGGTTTACTTCTGCTGTGTTAGCTACGGCCGTTTGATTATAATTAATGAGGAAATCATTGGCGGTGTTATCGAAGATCGTTTGATGCCTCGCCTTTTTCCGGTAATCATTAATAAAGATGTTGCGCATGATGGTGTACATCCACGCCTTAATGTTGGTACCAACATTATACTTCTCCTTATTGGCCAGGGCCCTTAGGAGTGTTTCCTGTAACAGGTCCTTTGCAGTTTCGTTATCCCTGGTAAGGGTAAAAGCGAAAGGCTTCAGGTAATCTGCGTTGCTAATGAGTGCTTGGTTGAATTCTGTGCTTGACATCTTGTTTAAGATTTGATACTGTAAAGTTAAACAAAAAAATTGATAAAAGAATAATTTTATTGAATTAATTTCTTGACCGAACAGGTTTAAATAGTCTTAATGAAGTCCATCATCTCTAAGAATGTACGTTTAAACTGAATGGGTGGTTGTACTTTTTTCTCGTAAATTTTGGTAAGGTGACCGGAGATAATTACTGGAATATGGGAGAAATTAGTGGCAAGTTGCTGCAGAAACTTATCGAAGTTGAAGTTGTGGCCCCCCGTAGTAAGGTGGACGTACAAATAGTATGGTTTCATTATGGTAACTATCTGCTGCAGGTCCTTCATGGGCACATTGGCACCAAGGTAAATTACCGGTATTCCCCTACTTTTTAACACAAAATGAACAAAAAGCAAACCTAATTCATGGTGTTCACCTTCAGGAAGGAACAGGAGCATTTTCTTGTCATATTGCACAGGGTATTGCACGGCTTCTATTCCGCTGATCACTTTCTGGCGGATAATGTTGAAAACCAGGTGTTCCTGGGCGGGATTAACATGATTGGTTACCCAAAGAATCCCTATTTTTTCCAGGAAAGGAAAAATGATTTGCGTAATGGTTCTTTCAATACCGGTTTTGGCAATATGCTGGTTAAGGTTTTTTTCAAATTTTTCAATATCAAGATCGATCATATTCTTGATCAGATCATTTACGATACGTTCCTGCTGGGCCTGCAATTGATTTAAAGAAAGAATTTTGTCGTTTACTTCCTGTTCGCTCATTTTGTCAATATGCGAAATTTTGAAACCATATTTATTAAGGAGGGCGATATTCAGTATGATCTTAAGATCGTGGTTGTCGTATAATCGAATATTAGTATCAGTGCGGTTTGGTTTTAGGAAAGTATAGCGCTGCTCCCAAATACGAAGCGTGTGTGCTTTAATTCCAGAAAGGTTTGAGAGGTCTTTAATGGTAAACGAGTTCATGAAATACTTTTTAAACAATACAATTAAAATTGTAATAGGTTCAAAAAATCAAATTGATTACTCAATTAAATTTAAAAATCCCTGGCGGGTAGGTTTTTGAAAAATGTTTTAGCCAATTGGTTTTCGGGAAAGAGAATAGACCAACCGGTAAGGAAAATGATCTTAATATCAGTAGCTACTGAGGCGTGCTGCAGGTACCAGAGCTCCAGTTTTCCTTTGTATGGATAAATGATATTGCTGTACATGTAACGAAAGTCTGCAGCCTCCGAAACCATTTTTTCTTCATCACGGAAGATCACAGATCCGATACCGGTGATGCCGGGTTTAGAAAGGTATATCTTCTCTTTTATATCATCTGAATACAGGTCGAAACTTTTCTTCATAAGCGGGCGGGGCCCCACGATGCTCATATCACCTTTCAGTACATTGATGATCTGTGGCAGCTCATTAATCTTGCTCTTCCGAAGAAATTTGCCAAAGGCTGTTACTCTTGGGTCGTTTCGAAGGGTTATTTCGCCGGTACCAATATTCGGGCTGTTTTGTAGCATGGTGGCAAACTTGTAAATACTGAATTCCCTGTTATGGTAGCCCACCCTTTGTTGAAAATAAAATACTTTGTGTTCGCCGGTTAATTGCAATATTATTATTACGGGTAGGAGGATAGGCGATAAAATAACCAGCGCCAATAACGCAATAAGGATATCAATGAGTCTTTTTAAGGGCTTGTACATTTTTTTTCTTTATGCCAGGCGTAAAAGTTATTTGTAAACTTCTTTTATCCTTGCGGCTACCGATTCCATTTCCTGGTTGGTAATATTGGTGCTGCAGGGGATGCTCAGGCAATGCTTATAAACAAAGTTGGATCGATCATTTTTATTGTAAAAGATATCGTTTGTAAACATGGGCAATTGATTCATGGGTACCCAGAACGGACGGCTCTGTAATTTGTTTTCATTAAGGATCTTTAAAACATCCCGCTGGCGATTGGTCTTAATGGTAGGCAACCACCAATTTGGATTTACATCTTCGCTAACTTCCTGAAAACTGATATCACCTACACCCTGTAATGCTGTTTTATAAAACTGGATGATCTCTTTTTTGCGCTGGAGAAATCCGGGTAATTGTTCCATTTGTGCCACACCCATGGCGGCTGCTACATTTACCAGCCGGTAGTTATAGCCAATTTCATCATGTATATATTCAAAGGGATCACTTTTAGCTTGCGTGGTAAGGTGTTTTGCTTTTTTTGCCAGCGCTTCATCATCAGTTACAATCATTCCGCCGCCACCCGTGGTGATGATCTTGTTGCCGTTGTAACTAAAGGTACCCAATAAGCCAAAGCTTCCTGCGTGCCTGCCTTTGTAACAGGAGCCCAGAGCTTCGGTGCTATCTTCAATTACCGTTAGGTTGTGGTTTGCAGCAAGTGCCAACAACCTGTCCATATCACAAATATTACCCAACACATGAACAGGCATAATTACCGGTATGCGTCGGCCATCTTTTTTGTAATGGCATTGGCCATTGCGTTGTTCTGTTTCATTTTTCAGGAAAGCTTCCAGCAGGTCAAGATCCATTTGCCAGTTGAATTCATCGGCATCAATAAAAATAGGGTTTGCTCCTGTATATTTTATTGCATTGCATGTGGCAATAAATGTGATGTTGGGTGCAATAACATAATCGTTTTCATTAATACCCATCATCACCAGGCAAATATGCAAAGCGGTAGTTCCACTGCTGGTGGCTACGGCATATTTAGTACCGGCAAACTCAGCCGTCATCTTCTCAAACTGGTCTACGTATGCGCCTACACTGCTTACCCAACCTGTTTCCAGGCATTCGGTTACATATTTAATTTCATTGCCCCCCATGTTGGGGCCAGATAGTAATACCATGTCATTTATTTTGGGGTGTGCAGCCATAAGCTGCCAAAAGTGATGCAAACCTATTAAAAAAAAGTGCAAGAAGCCTAAACGGGCCTATTTCTTTATAGAAGTGTTTGGCGGGTTTGCCAAAGCAATCTCTTAAAAGAAGCATTTGTAAGGTTGTACCGTGCTATACAAAAAACAACAGCCTGAAAAATTCATGAAGAAGTTTCCAGGCTGTTAACAATATTGCGACTACTGTTCCGGCAGGTATGAACAGTACTTAAATATTCCGGAATTTTTGACCGAATGAATCTGTTACGATACCGGTCTTAAGCAGGGTATAAATTTCTTTAACGCCATCGGGCACTTTTTTCGTAATGCTGTAACCCAATTCGTTCTTTATTTTATCAAAATTAACCCTGTAGTCTCTTGGGTCTTCATTCATTTCTACGTAATTAACCTTGGTGTTGGGTACTACTTTGCAAACCTCTTCTATTATCATTCCCTTATTGTAATTCTCTTCGGTGGTACCCACGTTAAATACATTGGATCTCACTTTAGCGTCCTCGCTTTCCAACACCAACACTACTGCTCTTGCCAGGTCGTCAACATGGCAATATGGTCTCCAGAACTGGGCTCCCCAAATTTCCTGTTCCCCATTAATAGTAGCGTTGCGGGTAAATTCGTTAACGGTAAGGTCGAAACGAATGCGGGGAGAAAAGCCGTATACGGTGCTAAAGCGAAGGGCCGTAGCACTCATATTGGTATCTTTTCTTTCTTCCAGGATATATTTTTCGAATTTTACTTTTAGTTCCGCATAAAGCGAAACAGGCCTGAGTTCGGATGTTTCGGTAACGAATGAATCAGGATCTGGCATCTTGCCATAGTTGCTGCAGGTGCTGGCAAAAACAAATCTTTGTACGCCTGCTTTTTCAGCGGCTTCAAAAAGGGCTACACTGCCATCCCAGTTGGTTTCTTTGGCTTCATCGCTGTATTTTTTGCAGGCAGGATCGCCAACAATTGCGGCAAGGTGAGCCACGGCATCAATTCCTTCCAATGCCTGGGCAACTTCTTCCGCATTGCGGATATCGCCCTTAATGAATTCAAAGTTTTTATTAAGCATTACATCATATAATGCGTCGCCGCCAAATTTCAGGCTGTCGAAAGCCCTCACGTTAAATCCTTTGTCTAATAATTGGCGAACCAAAACGGAGCCTATATAACCTGCGCCCCCGGTAACTAATACTTTCATATTCTTTGAATTAATATCAGGCGCAAATATAGGTGAAAGCTGGCTTAAACAGGGAAAGTTTTAGGATGCCTTTTGGAGTAAACGGGCGGGGTTGCCCACTACTTGTACGTTATCCGGAACGTCTTTTACCACAACAGATCCGGCACCGATGATCACATTTTTACCAATGGTAATACCTTCTCTAACTACTGATTTTGCACCTACGAAAGAGTTTTCGCCAACTTTGACATTGCCGCATAACACGGCACCGGGGCCCACATGTGCAAAATCGCCAATCTCGCATTCGTGTTCTATGATGCAACCGGTGTTGCATATAGCTCCTGTGCCTATAATAGCAAGCGGGTTAATTATAACTCCCGCTGCAATCACGGTGCCCTTGTTGGAAACGCTTACAGAAGGGCTTATCATAGACGTGGGGTGAATGATACTTGTAGGAGTCAGGTTGAATTTTTCAAGGTTATTAAACACCGACCTCCTTAATTCATTATTGCCAATTGCTATAAAGCAGCCATCTTTCCTGATGGCTGCTAAACCTTCCTCTGAAGTTTCGGGGCCATAGTAAGTTAAATTAAAAGGGTTCACCGTTTTTTCTTCTTTGTCACAATAGCCAGTTACCTGTTCTCCACAGGCAGCAATGATGCCATGTGCTACGTATGCATGCCCCGAATAGCCAATTAGAATCATAATAATAAATTATTCATTATTGTAGTAAAGATTGATACCTCTCCAACATTTTATTCCAGATCACTTCCCGCTGGTAATTTTTATGCACCTGTTCAAAGAGGATTTCAGCCATGCCAGTCATTTGATCCATATGATGCATTGCGTACTCAATATTGGCAACAATTTCATGGCTGTTCTCTTTTTCAAATATAAGTCCTGTTTCGTTATGAGTGATAATGTCAATATTACCGGGAATCTTGCTGCAGAGTACTGGCAACTTCATGGCGCCCGCCTGCAATAATACATTGGGAAACCCCTCCCTGTGAGATGCAAATATGAAAAGATCTGCCAGTTGCATAAAATATTCTACTTTATCGGACCAGCCAATGTGTATGATAGATTCGTTCCTTTTTATTTCTACCAACATCTCGTCGGGCAAGGGGTCTAAGTGATCCTCAAAATCACCAACAAGCACCAGCATCAGCGAAGGGGTTTTTGCTTTTAACAGTTTAAAAGCCTCTACGGTTTCCACTATTCCTTTGTCAGCAACCAGCCTCCCCACGCAGAGCAAGTAAGTAAGGCTCGAAGAATAGTTCATCATAGCTTTTACATTTACCAGCGTATTGTCATCAAGCCACTTTTCTCCAAATCGGTTTAAATTGATACCGTTGGAAGAACCTTTTGAAATAACACTCAATTTAGCAGGCGTTGCCAAATGCTGTTCTTCAATGTAATTTTTTAGTGAAATACTGTTGGGCCACACCTGTGTTGCGGCGGCATAAGTTAGTCTTTCAATGAATTTAAGCAATTGAAATTTAAATCCTTTTTCCACCATCATGGGCAATCCTGCTACGGTATGAATTCTAACGGGCACTGCACAGAAATATGCCGCCAGCATTCCTAAAAGACCGGCCTTTGGTGTATGTGAATGCACAATATCAGGGCGTAGCTTTCTAAATAATTTAATGAGTTGCCAAAGGCATTTCAAATCTTGTAATGGTGTTATTTGCCGGGTCATAGGCACCACAATATGTTGGCATTCCTCATTTTTTATAACTTCTTCTCTTTCCTTTCCGTCAGCACTAATCATCAATACATCAAAACCATGCTGGCTCATGAAATGCATCTGGCCCGGTAAGAGAAATTGAAGCGCCATGGGGACGGTGGTAATTCTTACAAGTTTTTTCTTTCCGGCTTGTTGGTGCAATTGACAAAGTTTGAAAGTAAATCGATAATTCTGACTCAGCACAAAAATAGCATCTTAGTATTAGGCCACCTCTTAAAATGGATAATTAATTGAACCTGCTGGTTATACATCCATAACAGCTATGGCTGTTAAAAACAACACAAGCCTTGCGGATTGCAAAGCTTGTGTTGTGTAAAAAAAAGAAAATACTTATGCGTTTGCTGTTCTGCCAGATCGTACAACAGGTTCCCCAACAAAAAGCGTTGCAATACTATTTCTCAAATAGTTAGCTGCTGTTCTTCGGAACGATAACGTTTGTTGCACTTTGAGCATTTGTAATATGGTTGTTGGAGTAGCAGTAAATTTTCGTTGAATAGTATCTGCCACCGGCCAATACATAAATTTTAATTTATTGAGCTTGTCTGTTTTTTGATAAAAAAGAATAATCCCTGCATAAGCAGACAAAAAGCAGATATAATGAAGCATGGCAAGGTACTTATTGCTGAATTTGCTTGATTGTATAAAATACCTGTTGCGAACATAGTAATACATCTTCCATGCATTTGTAAAGTTCCAGTCTTCTTTTATTGAGAATGCTGCTGATGGGTGATAGTGAATACTGTTGGCAACAGTAAAAACGGGTATCTTATTTTGCCTGGTGATGCGATAATAGTATTCCGTTTCGTCGCCCCACAGGAAGAATTTTGCATTTGGTAAGCCAACTCTTTCCACTATTTTCCGATGCAGTAAAGTTCCGTTAAACGGATGCCCCTTTCCTTCTATCAACTCGCAATCAACCTCGTCCAGGTTGGAATACTGCATAGTTTTCCACACGAAAGATTTCTTATCTTCCTTATCAATTACGGCACAATTCAACAGCCTCAATTGACCATTATCTGCTTTCATAAGATTTTCAAAGGCATCTTCTTTAGGATAGCCATCGTCATCCATGCACCATATCCATGAATATTTATTTTTATAGGCCCAGTTAATTCCGGTGGAAAAACCGCCCGCTGAACCAACATTCTCCTGTGTAATGTAAACGATATCGTCTTGCTTTTTTAACCAGGCTTCTGTAGCGTCTGTACTGCCATTATTTATTACTAAGATGGCATCTAGTTTCCTGCTTTGATTTCTAAGTGCATCGATACATTCCTTTAATAAGGTTTCCCGGTTGTAGGTTACAACTACTGCAATAGCCTTTTCCATAAACACGCTTTTGATTTGAAATAGATAATACTGGACAAAATCTATAACGCTATTTCATGGTATCTTATTGTAGTAAAATATTTACATCCCGCTAATTTTTAGATATGGTTATTTTTCAATATTTGGAAAAACAGGGAGTTTTTGTTTAATATTTTTTGCAGAAATAAAGCTTTCTGCAAAACTTAATGCCTCGCCAATTACATGATGCATATCCATATATCGGTAGGTGGCTAAACGGCCGAGGAAGGATACATTTTCCAGTCGCTCTGCATCCTGTCTGTATTGCAGCAACAGGTTTTTATCTGTCTGAAGTCTTTTTGGGTAATAAGGGATATCATTGGGTTCCGTTTCTTTACTGAACTCTTTAAAGCAGATGGTATCTTCATGAGATTCCCAGTACGTGAAATGTTTATGTTCAGTAATTCTGGTGTAGGGAACAGCTGCATCGCAATAATTCATTTGTGTTACGCCCTGCATATCTCCTTTTCCATACATGGGTTCAAAGGTTACCGTGCGATAGCCGAGCCGGCCATATTTAAATTCGAACCAGGCATCAATTGGACCGGTATAAAAAACATGATCATATGTTGACACATCTTCTCCAGGTAAAAATTTTTTGTTTAAGACAACCTTGATCTTCGGGTTTGCTATAAATTTTTCTATAAGGGCAGTATAGCCTTCCACCGGTATCCCGGTGTAGATGTTGTTGTGGTAGTTATCATCATAATTAAACCTTACCGGTATGCGCTTTAAAATGGAAGCAGGCAATTCTGTGGGTTCGCAGCCCCATTGCTTTTTTGTATAACCATAAAAAAATGCGTCATACAATTCTTTGCCAATAAACCGTAGCGCCTGCTCTTCAAAATTTTTAGGCTCTTCTATACTTTTGTCTCCCAAGGTTTCCAGAAATGCTTTTGCCTCATCTGGCGAAAATGTTTTATTGAATAAACGGTTGATTGTATCAAGGTTTACGGGTAATGAATACACTTTGCCGTTGCTCATAGCTTTTACCCGGTGCACATAGGGCCGAAATTCCATAAAACTGTTCACGAATTCCCAGATCTCTTTTTTATCGGTATTAAAAATATGGGGGCCATACTCATGTATCATGATGCCCGTTTTATCATCACGCTTCGTGTGGCAATTTCCGGCGATGTGCGAACGTTCATCCCAAATGGTTATGTCACATTCTAAATTTTCAGCCAGCCTGTTTGCCAATACAGTGCCCGACAAACCAGCTCCAACAATTAAATATTTATTTGCCACAATTAGTTTTTAGGTCACTAAAATAAATGCTATTATTCAATTTCATGTGGATTATTAATTATAATTTGCTGATGCTGGTATAATATTCATAGAAACTTCAACAGATTATTGCCCGTTAATGGACATAATAGATTTTATAGCATTTTTTATTTACGTCCTGGTATTCTCTATAATTTTTTCTTCGGCCCGGAAAAAAATTAAGAATCCTCAGTTAAGAATTTATCACAAGAATTTATTTTGGTTAAAGGTATTTGCATCTTTTTGTTACGCCATTTTCGTGCAATATATTTCCTTGGGAGACTCAACTACGTTGTACTATCCCGAAGGACATAACCTGTATAAGTATATACTTTCAAATCCCTCAGAAATAGGCCTGCTGTTCGGTCCCGGAACCGATATTGACCAGTCTATTCTTAAAACATCTTACCTGATAGGATATTTTAAAGACCCGAGTAATTTTACCGTTATAAGGCTTACAGCCATTTTATGTTTTTTTAGTTTTGGACAGTACATGGTGGTAAGCCTGTTTTTTGCAATGATTGCATTTACCGGCGTGTGGCGGTTATACCTGTTTTTTTACGACCAGTATCCTAAACTGCATAAGCAATTGGCCCTGGCAATTTTATACCTGCCTACCTTCTTGTTCTGGAGTTCGGGAATTTTGAAAGATCCCCTTTCCATCAGCGCCCTTGGCTGGTTTACCTATGCAGTTTACCAGCTTGTTTATTATAAACGGAGCCTGATAAAAAACAGTCTGATAATTTTGTTAACGGGCTATCTTTTTTCTGCTGTAAAAATTTATATACTGGCGGCATATTTACCAGCATTTGTCATTTTCCTGTTGTTGAAGAATGCATCTTTGTTAAGAAACAAACTGGCAAAAATAATGTTGGTGCTATTCTTTATTGCCATCAGCGTTATTGGTTTTATTGCTTTAAGCGAAGATATGAGTACCGCCCTTGGGGATTATGCCGGCGAGGATATTACAGAAGGTATTGTTACTTACCAGCAAAATTATACGAAGCAAAGTAACAGGAACGAAGGGGCCTATTTTTCACTGGGCGTAACATTTGACGGGTCAATTGGCGGGCTGGCTAAGATGGCGCCCGCAGCAATTGTTGCTACTTTATTCCGGCCCTTTTTATGGGAGTCCCGGAATATATCAACCTTGCTGACTTCCTTTGAAAGCCTGGCAATGATGCTGTTTACCTTATTTGTTATTTTTAAAGTCGGGATCTTTGGTTTTATAAGGGGTATTTTTAAAAACCCGTTGGCGCTGTACTGCTTTTTCTTCTCTATTGCTTTTGCACTTTTTGTGGGGGCAACTACATTAAATTTTGGCACGCTAATTCGCTATAAAATTCCAGCGATGCCGTTTTACGTTATCTCTTTGTTTGTTGTGCTGTATGACAAGGAAAAGTTGCCATTTCAAAAGAAAGAAAAAGTAATTGCGACTAATAAAGTCATCTCAGAATAGCCTTGTATATGCAGGTATAACTTTTAATAGCCTTATCAAGCGAATAGAAATCACGGGATCCCTGGCGGATCTGTTCTATGTTGAAAGCGTGGCCGTTGTTGATCTCACTAGCGACCTCTTCGTATGATGCTTTTGAAAAATCATTCACGATATATCCTGAGTCGTACTTCCTAAGGATCATTTCCACATCACCTACTCCTGCATTCGTTATAATCGGGATGCCCAAAGCCATTATTTCGCCATGTTTTGTGGGTGAGGAAGATTGCTTGGAGTAACAAGGCCGGATAAAGAATATAGAAAGTTCGCTCAATGATAAGTATAAAGGCACCTGTTTGCGGGTGGCTTTTGTGGTAATAATTTTATTGATATCCAGCCCTGCTTTTTTTGCAGCAAGCCTTATATCATCGTGGCGATGTGGAGATATAAAGAGAAATTTTGCACGAGGTATTTTATCGGCCAATACCTTGCACAGGTCCATCATTTCATCAGTAAGGTACCATCCTCCAATTGAACCAAGGTAACTGATGATAAAATCATCGGGCTGTATATTTAAAGTAGCCCGTGCAGTTTGCTTATCTTCAATACTAATATTAGCCGGGTTAAATAATTCAAGGTCGGCACTGCAGGGAATCACCTGCAGCGGAATATTTTTAGTGTATTCCGGCCACTGATGAATAATTTTTTCAGCTGCATAAGTTAAGCATACTATACCATCATTTAACTTAACCGCTTCTGCTTCTTTCTTTTTAAAATAATT